>DASTEB010000326.1:0-9488 GCA_035710025.1 Chloroflexia bacterium | reverse complement strand
GAAACGCAGAGACGCAGAGAGCGCAGAGGTTACGCAGAGTTGAATGTTTAGGGCATGGAACCGGCATCAGTCCCGGTTCCATGCCCCAATAGAACCTTTGCGTCTTTGCGCCTTTGCGTTTCGTGATTCCTACGCCACGGGCGAGAGGATGCCGGAGTTGAGTACCACGTCGAGGGCGAGGGTCTTGTAGCCCACGTCGGGGAAGTGGACGGTGACGGTGTTGTTCTCCATGGTCTGCACGGTGCCGTCGCCCCACTTCCTGTGGGTCACGATAGCGCCGGTGCGGAACGGGGTGGCGGGCACCGGCACGGCGCGCTGCTCTATGCTGATCGAGTTGTTCTCGTTGTCGTGGATGCAGTTGTCGCACGCGCCGCAGTTGTCCTTCTCGTAGTGCTCGCCGAAGTAGCCGAGCATCAGCTTGCGGCGGCACTCGCGGCTGCTGGCGTAGCGCAGCATCATGTCGAGGCGGCTCTGCTCGTACTGCTTGCGGGCCTGCAGCTTCTTCATGTCGAGGCGCAACCGGCGGCCGAGCACGTTGGTCTTACGGAAGGTCGCGATATCGTTGTTGTCGCCGTTGCCGCTCAGGACCGCGACCCCACCGGCCTGCTCGAGCGCGGCCAGCAGAGGGCGCACGCGAGCGATGGGCAGGTTGCGGATCTTGGCGACCTCGCCGATGGGCAGCGAGTTGACCCTGCCCTCGCCGACCTCGCGCTCCTTCTGGCGGAGCACCCGGCGGATGTCGTCCCACAGCTCGCGCAGGCTCGTCTCGGACGGCACGCTGCCGCCGATGAAGAACGACTGGATGTTGCGGTCGCGGGGGTCGTAGATCAGGACGGCCTTGGCGGGCTTGCCGTCGCGGCCCGCTCGCCCGGCTTCCTGGTAATATGCTTCGAGCGAAGCGGGCAGGTCGTAGTGCACCACGTAGCGCAGGTTGGGCTTGTTGATGCCCATGCCGAACGCTGTTGTCGCCACGACCACGGGGGTCACCTCGTCCATCCACTCCTGCTGCACGCGGTCACGGTCGCTCTTGCGCATCTGGCCGTGGTAGAAGGCGGCCTTGATGCCCGCCTCGTTCAGCAGGGCGGACACGCGCCTGGCCTCGGAGGTGGTCGCCACGTATACGAGGCCGGGCCCTTCGAGGGTGCCGTTGAGGTACTCTATCTTGGCGGCAAGCTCGGGGTCGATGCCCGCGGGCAGCTCGCGCTTGTGGCCATTGGGGTTGACGTAGCCGCTGGCGTCGCCGCCCTTACCCGAGGGAGCCTTGCCGAACAGCTTGAGAAGCTGCCAGTCCTTCTCGCGGTCGGTGGAGGCCGACAGCACGTCGAACACGAGGTTGGGGCGGTCGAAGCCGTGGATGATAACGCAGGGGTCCTTCAGGCCGAGGTTGGCGTGGATGTCGGCGCGCACCTGTGGGGTGGCGGTCGCGGTGAGAGCGAGCACGGGCGGGCGCTTGGCCGCTTTGATCGCCTTGTCGAGCATGAGGTAGGCGGGGCGGAAGTCGTAGCCCCACTCGGAGATACAGTGGGCCTCGTCGACCACGAAGAGGCATACGTTGGTCTCTTTCAGGTGATCGAGAAAGTCGGGGTCGGAGCAGCGCTCGGGGGTGACGTAGAGGATCTTCTCGTCGCCGCCCGCGAGGTCGTCCAGACTGTCGTTGACCTCCTGCTCGGTGAGGGTCGAGTTGATAGCCGAAACGCCCTCGATGCGGCGGCTCTGCAAGTCAACCACCTGGTCGCGCATAAGGGCGATCAGGGGGGAGACCACGATGGCAGTGCCCGGCAGCATAAGGGCCGCGAGCTGGTAGGTGAGGGATTTCCCGGCGCCGGTGGGGAAGACGGCGAGGACGTCCTGCCCGTTCAAAAGGCAGTCGAGCACCTCGCGTTGGCCGGGGCGGAACTCTGAATATCCGAAGTGCTTGAATAGCGCATCATGTAGTGCGTCGGATGTTGCGACCATATTGTGTTTCCTTATAATTGGGCCTTTACTGTCAGGCAATGTGTAATTCGCCCGGCCGATAAGGCGGAACGAGGGTTTTCAGGTATATGCAGCCTGGGGTTGCACCATAGCACCCCATTTATATGACGGTTAGCTTGTACGTTTTAATACGGCCTGGCTATACTGTTTCCTACTAACCCCCCAATGATAACACCAAAGCAAAATGCATGCCATGGTACTTAAGGCGTATTGCCGCCGGACCTGGGTCGGAAAGTTGTACGGCCGCTCGGCCCATGCCGCGAAAGTTGGTCGGGAGGAAGGCGGGCCAGGCCAAGTATAGGTGGTTGCCCGGCAGCGCCGTGCTATAATACACGCATGCACGCTGAAGCCAACGCGCACACGGAATCGCCCGATCAAGGCAGGGGGTCCAGGGTCGAGACTCGGCCCCTGAGGGGCCAGGAAATCGTCGCTCTCCAGGGTGCGGGAAAGCGCTTCAATAACATATACGCCGTGCGTAACGCATCCGTTTCAATCGGCGCGGGCGAGATGCTTTCGGTGATCGGGCCGGTGGGCGCGGGCAAGAGCACCCTGCTCAAGCTGGCGTGCGGCCTGCTCAAGCCCGACGAGGGCACGGTCAGCCTGTTCGGCTCGAGCGACATACACGAGGGACGCACGCGCACCGGTTACTTGCCCGAGCGCCCCCAGTACCACGAGAACTTCACGGGCGAGGAGTACCTGCTGTTCCACGCCCGGCTGTCGGGGCTGAAAGGCTCCGAAGCTAAGGCCGCGGCGGCGCGCGCCGTCGAGATAACGGGGCTGGGCGAGGGGGCCAAGCGGCGCATCGGCCAGTACGCCCCGGAGATGGTGCAGCGGCTGGGCCTGGGCGTGGCGCTGGTGAGCGTTGATGGCCTGCCCCACGGCCTGCTGGTGCTGGACGAGTTGTCGGCCGGGCTGGGGCGGGGGTCGCAGGCGGCGGCACGCGAGGTGCTGGCCGAGTTTCGGCGCAAGGGCGGCGCGGTACTGCTCGCGTCGAATCGGATTACCGAAGTCGAGCGCGCCTGCACGCGCGTGGCGATCATGCGCGAGGGCAGCATCATCCTGCAGCGCGAGGTAGATAACTCGCCGCGCATCATCCTGCTGTCGCGCCCTCCCACGCCGCTGGGCACCGGCACGCCTGCCGCGACCGTGCGCCAGGCAATGCGCGCCATCCACCCCGAGGTGATTGTGAGCGGGCCGGACGGGGAGGGAAAGCCCCTGGTTACCAGCCTGCCCGCCCCGCCCGATGCGAGAGAGCAGGCAGGCCTGAAGGCGAGGGCGCTGCGGGCCGTGCTCGACGCGGGCTGGGAAGTGGCGTACATGGCGGTGGAGAACCGCGAGCTAGAGAGCATCTACATGGAGGCGATGGCCCCGAGGGAGGTGCGCCCGCTGCCAAGCCGCCCGCGCGCCGCTGCCGCGATTTCGCCCGACACGGGCAAGCTGTCCGCGGCGGCAGGCGTGCCGGCCCCCGTGCCCGAGCCGCCCAACCCCAACGGCCTCCACACCGGCACCCGCCCCCTTCCGGGCGAGGAGGCCCAGGCTGCCTTGCAAGCAATCGAGAGCGGGGAACCGGAGCAGACTGCCCCGGCGACGTCCGAGGTTGAAGCCGCGCCCTCGCCCGAGCACCGGCCTTACGGGGTGCCGGAAGCAGAGCGCGCCAACCGGGAGTGGTGGCGGTGAGCGTGCAGGCAGCGCAAACGCAATACCCTGGCGCGGGGCAAGCAGAGCGCGCAGCCCCGATGCACCGGGGGGAAGCGCCGTTCGGCCCCCTCTTCTGGTTCGCCTGGCGCGACTACGCGCGCAGCCCCTGGCTTTGGATCAACCTCGGGATATTGATGGTGGTACAGTTCTTCTTCCAGAGCGAGACCCCCACGCGCGAGGAGTTCTTCGGCGCGGCCTACCTGACGGCGCTGCTGCTGGGCGCGCTCAACTCGGCGGCGGTATTCTCGCGGGCCGACCACCCGCAGACGATGGCGGTACTGGTGCGGCCGGTGTCGCGGGTGGCTTACGCGGGCGCGCTGTGGCTGGTGGCCATGCTGGTGACGCTGGGCGCCTACGTGATAACGCTGGCAGCCTCGCTGTTGAGGCACGGCCCGCCGCTGCAGCCACTGAACCCGGTGAACCAGTGGATGCAAGACCCGCTGGTGTTCCTCACGGGCACCCTGCCGGTGATTGCGGGGGCGGCGCTCGCGGTGAGCCTGCTGGCGCTGCTGTCCAATTTCGTGGCACCGTTTGGGCTGCGGCTGGTGGTGCTGGCGGTGGTGGCGCTGATGGTGATGTCGTTCGACCCGCGCAACTTCCTGATCGAGCAGCTGCGCCCGATCGTGCAGTACCTCCCGCCGTTCGTGGCCCCGGTCGCGGGGGCGCTGCGCTTCGCCACCGAGCCTGCCATCGACCCGCTCGCCGTCATTTCCCTCATAATGGTCAGCGCCTACGCGGTGGCGATCCTGGCGGTGGTGCTGTGGCTCGCCTCACGGCGCGAGCACCACCTGGAGGGGTAATGTGTGATGCGCGGTACCGTTGCACGCAGGCGTGGCCTGTGGTATAATAGCCTTCGTGCCTAATTCTGAGTGCATCTCATAAGCGCATACATTATCCAGGAGAATCGGACAAATGAAACCCACCCAGGCGATTGATGCGGTCACCGGCAGCATGCTGAAGCGCTCCGTGCCCGAGTTTGGCGTTGGTGATACCGTGCGCGTCAGCGTAAGGGTAGTCGAGGGTAACCGCGAGCGCATCCAGGTGTTCGAGGGTGTCGTCATGCGCCGCCGCAGCGGTGGGATCAACATGAACTTCACCGTGCGCCGCATCGCCTCCCACGGTATCGGCGTCGAGCGTACTTTCCTCGTACATTCACCCCGCGTCGAGAAGATCGAAGTCGTGCGCCGCGGCGTCGTGCGCCGCGCCCAGCTTTACTACCTCAGGGGCCTGACCGGTAAGGCCGCCCGCATCAAGGAGCGCCGGTACCGCCCGGGCATCGACGGCAAGAACGCCGCCGCTGCTGCAGCCGCTGCCGCCGCCCTCGAGGCCGAAGAGCTAGAGGCAATGGAGGCTGAAGAGGCTGAAGAGGAAGAGTTCGAGGGCGAGGAAGCCGTCGAGGCCGAAGAAGAGTACGAGGAAGAGGAAGAGGCCGAAGCCGAAGAAGAGGCTGAGGAGACCGAAGAGGGCGAGGAAGTCGCTGAAGTTGACGGAGGCGACGAGCCTGAGGCCGAGACCGAAGCCGAAGAGGGTGAGGAGACCGAGGAGACCGAGAAGGCCTAACCTTCCCGCCCAACCGCACACGAACGCACGCGAGCCGTGGGGAATAGCCCCGCGGCTCTTGCTTTTCCCCGCGCGTGGGTCTTGCTTTTGCTATACTCTCGGCATGCCGGTGATCGTGCCCAGCTGGGAGAACGAGATAGAGCTTTGCGCCGCGGGAAATCGCCTGATAGCGGGAGTGGACGAGGCGGGGCGAGGGGCCTGGGCCGGGCCGCTAGTGGCCGCGGCGGTCATCCTTCCGCCGCCGGGCGAGCTTGGCGGCCTGTACCACGCGGTCGAGGTTGCCGAGGCGCTCGCCGCCCTGCGCGACAGCAAGATGCTCAGCCCCTCGAAGCGCGAAGAGCTTATGGGGCTGGTCAGGTCGGTGGCGGTGTCGGTGGGCGTCGGGGTGGTGTCGTCTGCCCTGCTCGACGTGATCGGTGTCGGACCGGGCAACCGCCTCGCCATGACCCGCGCCGTGCGCGACCTCGGTGTGCGCCCCGACTACCTACTGCTGGATGCTTTCAAGCTGCCCACGATGCCCCTGCCCCAGCGGCCCATCATCAAGGGGGATGCGAAGTGCATCTCCATCGCCGCCGCGTCGGTGGTGGCCAAGGTGACTCGGGACCGTATCATGCAGGAGCTTGACGCCGAGCACCCCGCCTACCGGTTCGCGCGGCACAAGGGCTACGGCACCCGCACCCACGCCGAGGCGCTGCTGCGCGAGGGCGTCAGCCCGGTACACCGCCGCTGCTTCGCCCCGGTACGCGCCGCCCTGCTCGGCCTGCCCTGGCCCCCGCGCGGCGTGGAGAGCGCGGACGAAGGGGAAGACGAGGACGGCGAAGAGCGAGAGAGCCAGTCGGTCATGGAGATGGACTTCGAGGAGGAGCCGCTTGCGGGCTGAGGGGGGCCGCGCGGCCACGGGCAGGGAGGGCGAGGACGCCGCCGCGCGCTACCTGGAGGCGCAGGGGTGCCGGGTGCTGGCGCGCAACTGGCGGGCCAACCCGGGCGAGATAGACATCGTGGCCGAGTGCCCCCCCGGGCCGGGCGAGCGCGAGCCGACGCTGGCGTTCGTGGAAGTACGCACGCGCCACGGCGAGCCGGGGTTGGCCGAGGAGTCGATCACCCCGCGCAAGGCCGCCAGCATGGCCGCGGCAGCCTACGCCTACATGCTCGCCCACGACATCGACCCCGAAGCGACCCCCTGGCGCATCGACCTGGTGGCCGTGGCCGTGCGCGGCACGCGCGTCCTCGACCTCAACTGGGCGGCGGGCGTGGTGTAATGTCGAAACGCAAAGGCGCAAAGGCGCAAAGGAGTCTAAGGTGGGTTTCCGTTCAACATCTTGCCGAAATTGGCCGTTGACCTCTTGACACGGCGGCCGGATGGATGTATACTGGTGGTGCAGAGGTGGTGATGAGCCACCAAAGCGACAGAAGCTCTGAGGAACCGAAAGGTTTGTCGGGGCTTTCTGTTTAACCCCCTCCTTGCTTCCCCCGCCCTTCCCGCATCACCTTGCGCCCAGCAGCCGGTCCTCGGCACGGCGAACACCCCGTTTGTTATTGATTGTTAACCCTCTTGCACCCGGTCTGCCACTTTCCTGTCCTATGCTTGAGGTGGTGGAGTGTCCATCCTGCCGCCGTTGACAGGCGTCCAACCCCGGATCGAGCACCCACCTGGAGGTGCGGCCCAGCGCGGCACTCTCCGCCTCAGCACTCGCCGCCGCAGTTGAGTGCAGTAGCCTGGCTGCCGCATTGGAGCGGGAGGTAACCGACATGTCCAGAGCAGAACTTGTAGAAGCCCTTCATGACACCTGGCAGATCTCGGGGGAGGATTATCCGGAGCACGGCACACCCGAGCAGAAGCTGCGATTTCTCCTGAAGTATGCCGTGCTTGCCCCGTCGAACCACAACACCCAACCCTGGCGATTCCATATCGAGAAAGACCACGTCGACCTGTACGCCGACCGGGCGCGCGCCCTTCCGGTGGTCGACCCGGACGACCGCGAGCTGGTTATCGGCTGCGGCGCGGCGCTGTTCCAGCTTTGCATCGCCATGAGGCGCTTCGGGCACGAGGACGACATCGTGTGCCTGCCCGACCCCGAAAACCCCGACCTGCTGGCGCGCGTGCGGTTGGGCGAGCGGTGGCATGCGACCGAAGAGGAGCACTCGCTGTTCGACGCGATCCTGCTGCGGCGCACCAACCGCATGCCCTTCTTCGACCGCGGCGTGCCGGAGTCGTTGCTGGACGACCTGCGCGAGGCAGCCGAGAAGCAGAGCGCGTGGCTGCACATCGTCAAGAGCGACCAGGACCGCAACGCCCTGGCCGCGCTGATCACCGAGGGCGACCGGATCCAGTGGGCGGACAAGCGCTTCCGCCGCGAGCTGGCTGCCTGGCTGTACCCCAACCGCAAGATGAGCATGGACGGCATGCCGGGCCAGGCGCTCGGCTGGGGCAACCTCGCCTCGATGACGGGGCCGCTGGTGATCAGGACGTTCGACATGGGCGGCGGCAAAGCCGCGCGGGACCGCGAGCTTGTGGCGGGGTCGCCGGTGCTGGCTGTGCTCGGGACAAAGGGCGACACTCCGCACGACTGGCTGAAAGCGGGCGAGGCGCTGGCGAGGGTGCTGCTGCGCGCAGCCGTGGACCGCGTGTCGGCCTCCTACCTGAACCAGCCGATAGAGGTGCCCGAGCTGCGGGTGACGCTGACCGACCTGCTCGAAGTGCAGGGCATCGAAGGCAACCCGCAGATCATACTGCGCATGGGGTACGGACCTGAGCCGATGCTCAGCCCGCGCCGCCCGGTGAGCGAGGTGCTGGCGTAGGTATCCGGCGGGTGCCGGGCTTTTCCTTCGGGGGAGCCTGAGCGCGAGCGCTGACTAATAGTGCGGGCCGGCCACGGTACGAGCCGCGCGGCCTGGCCTGCACCCCGAGGTACGGGGGTTTCCCGATGCGCCGGGGAACCCCCTTTACTGTTGCCCCCTCACGGTCGATTGGGGCGCTCCTGTGTGCTTGACGCTGGCGCGGCGTTTGCGCTACACTGAATGGCCTGCGTAAAGCGCGGCCGGTACCGCGCAGTACCGTTTGTGGAGTACCGAGACTATTCAGGAGGCAATGTGGCCCAGACGCTAGAACGGACAGAGACGAGCGAGACCACGCCGGACGGGGACGACCGCGTACGCGGCAAGCTGTCGCTGGTCTTGCCCGCGCACAACGAGGAACCCAACATCCGCGCGGTCGTCGAGGAGGCAGCGAGCGTGCTGCCCGCCGCCTTCACCGATTACGAGGTGATCGTGGTGAACGACGGCTCGAAGGACCGCACGCTGGAGATTGCCCAGGCCCTCGCCTCCGAGAACGAGCACGTTCGAGTAGTGAACCACCCGGTGAACCGCGGTTACGGCGCAGCCCTGACCAGCGGTTTCAACGCGGCCAGCGGCGACTACATCATGTTCATGGACTCGGACCGCCAGTTCGACATCAACGATATCCACGGCCTGACCCCCTTCGTGGGCGAGTACGACATCGTCGCGGGCTACCGTATCAAGCGCAACGACCCGGCCCACCGCCTGCTCAACGCTGCCATATTCGGCCTCGCGGTCAGGCTGCTGTTCGACATCCAGGTGCGCGACATAGACTGCGCGTTCAAGATCATGCGGGCAGAGGTTCTGAAAGGCATCAACCTCGAGTCGCCGGGCGCGCTGATCAACACCGAGATCCTGGCCAAGGCGCGGGTGCAGGGGCGAACGATAACGCAGGTGGGCGTGAACCACTACCCCCGCCTGGAGGGCGAGCAGTCGGGCGCCAGCGTTAAGGTGGTCATGCGCGCATTCCGCGAGATCATCCGCCTGTGGTGGCGGATGCGCGGCTACGTTCCGCCAAGCGGCGAGGTAGTGCAGCCGCCCCCGACGTGGCGCGGCTTCGCCCTGTTCGGCGCGGGCGGCCTCGCGGCCCTGCTGACGCTGGCCGGACTGGTCAGGCTGATCAAGAGGTAACACAATCCAGGGATGAACGGGGAGGACGGAAGTACGCGCTGCTTCCGTCCTTCGCATTCGCCGCAGGAGCGTATGAATGCACGCCTTCGTGCTCGTACACAGCCCGCTCGTCGGCCCGTACACCTGGGAGCCGGTGGCGGGCGTGCTGCGCGGCCGGGGGTACGAGGTCGCACTGCCCCATCTCACCAACTCGGAGACGGACGGCAGGCCGTACTGGGAGCAGCACGTCGAGGCAATCGCACAGGCGGTAAGTACCCTGTCGCCCGGCCAAACGCTCGTGCTCGCGGGCC
>DASTEB010000325.1:0-16527 GCA_035710025.1 Chloroflexia bacterium | reverse complement strand
GCACCTTCGCGTCGAATCGGAAAGCCACGCCGCGCTCCTCGAGGTAGCGGCGGAGCGGTCGGAACAGGCGAAGCTCGGGCGAGCCTTTGAGGAAGGCGACGCGTGATGCGTCTGTCTCCTTACCGAAGTGGCTCAGCACCGCGAGCAGCAGCTTGGCCGACACCTCGCGGCTGGTGCTGAAGTTGAGCGCCAGGGCCATAGTGTCGAAGAAGTCGGCCAGCGAGCGCTCGCTCATGCCGTGGCGGCGGTGCCAATCGGCGTACGACACGGCGTCCTGCGCGTCGATGTACCGCCGGCTGGCCAGGATAGGCCAGAGGAGCCCGGCGCCGGTGCGCACCTTGTCCACCGGGGTGAGCACGCCGCGGCTGCGGGTGATCGCGGTAAGGCCGTGGAAGGGGGCAGGAAGCTGCCGAGGGAAGACGAGGGGCGAGAGCTTGCCGCCGGGCCCTGAAAACGTGAGGGCATGCGGCATCCACTGGAGGTTATCCTCCAGGCCGGTCTCGCGGAGGAAAGCGAGCAGGTTGCGGTAGGCTCCAAAAAAGACGTGCAGGCCGGACTCGAGCCAATCGCCGTCGGCGTCTTGCCAGGACGACACCTTGCCGCCCGCCACGTCACGCTTCTCGAGAACGGTTACGCGGTAACCCGCATCCGTAAGGTGCTTGGCCGCGGCCAGACCCGCGAGGCCCGCGCCCGCCACCAGCACCGAATTGGCGCCCATGGGGGAGATAGTCACAGTAAAGTCCCGTTGCGCTATGCCGCTCGCCATGTGTTAGTGTTCTCCCGCTTCGTATGGACGCCGTCAAGAGTCCATATATGCATTATGTGTGCCGTGCCGATTTTCGAATGCGGTCCGATCGAGATCGTGACTTTGTGGAGGGCGAGCATCACGACCTCGATCCACCTGCGCACATCATAACATGTGTGAGAAGGTTTGTCAATACTTTGTCCAATCAATTTCGAGAATTCGATTCCCGCGCCAGCGCGCTCTACGTAGCGCCCCGCGGCGGCGGTCGCGCTGGCCTCTGGAGCCTGAGCTGCGGTCGGGGATGGGACTTTTCTCCTATTCTTGGGTCAAAACCGGCCCGAAATTGCACCGCGGGGCACGGAAATAGCGTCTATTAGTTAACCCCGCGACAGCCGAGTCCCTCCTCGCCCTGGGAGCACACGGCCCGTCGAGACTGCGTCCTCGTATAGTGCCCACGAAGCCAACTGGAAAGGTTGCACGGGTTGACCCCATGCTGAAAGAAATCGCATCAATAGTCCTCGACAACGTCGACGGCATCACGCGCGCCTGGGTAGACGAGCTGCGTGGCACCGACCGCACGGAGATACACAACCAGCTTTTGACTGCCGAGATCGTCAACGGCATGAAAGCCACGCTCGCCAGCCTGGCCGACGCCATCGGCGCGGGCGAAAGCGCTGACAACCGCTCGGCGCCCGAGGTTCTGATCGCGCCCTCTGTCGAGCCGCCCGTTAAGCCCAGGCCGCGCTCGCGAGGCACCGCGCCCCTGGCCCGCCCGATTCAGCGCGCCCTGCAAGCCGCAAGCTCGCACGGCAAGATCCGCCACGCCCAGGACTTCCAGATCCACGAGGTCATCTACGAGTACGTCGTGCTCAGACAGATCCTGTGGGAGACGATCCGGGCCAATGCGTCGCCCGAGACGCACCGCCGCATGGCCGAGGTAGTACCCTACATCGACCGGCTGCTCGACGAGCTTGTGCTGACAACTGTGGAAAGCTTCTACAGCGCCTCGGTGCGCGACCTGGAGAAGCGGGCCATACGCGACCCGTTGACCCAGCTATACAATAAGGAGTACTTCACGCAGCGCCTGGGCGAGGAGATGCGGCGATCGCTGCGCACCGGCGACCCACTGACCATCGCCATGATAGACATGGACCTGCTGAAAGAGATCAACGACACCTATGGCCACCAGGCGGGCGATGCCGTGATCGTGGCGGTGGCCCACACCATTCAGGAGACCTGCCGCCGCTCCGACGTGCCCTGCCGTTACGGTGGCGACGAATTTGCTGTTATACTGCCTGAGACGACCAAAACTCAAGCGCGGTTCTTTGCCGAGCGCGTGTTGCGCTCGGTAAGGAACGTGTCGGTGCCGATGCGCGCAGCGAACGACAAGGTAGCCGGCACCGGCACGCCGAGCACCTCGACCACGGGCAAGCTGCCGCTGATGGCCCCGGTGCCGAGCGTCTCGATGGGCATCGCGACGTTCCCCGAGGACGCGCGCAACCCCGAGACGCTGCTGGCCAAGGCTGATGCGGCCCTGTACCGCGCTAAGCGCGGGGGAAAGAACCGCGTGTCGTATTAGAAGGTGGGGTATGGCAGACAAAGACCGTCCGGCGGACAGGCCGGACCGAAAGACCGGAACGCCAGCCGAGGGGCAGGAGCGGGTCGCTAAGGTCGACGTAGAAAAGGCGGCAATCGAGAACAAGCCCGAAAAGCAGGACGTTCGCATCAACGTCGAGCAGAGCAAGCTGCCGGTAGGCCGGGTGGCTCTCGGAGCGGCCGCTGTGCTGTTCGTCCTGTTCCTCACGTTCGTAGTCTATCGCTCTCTTACGATCCTCCTTCTCCTGTTCATCGCGGTGCTTGTGGCAACGGCCATCGAGCCGCTGGTTAATCGGCTGCGCAAAGGCCCGTTCAGCAGGAGCACGGGAATTCTGGTAGTCTACAGCGGGCTGTTCCTCATCATCGGCGCGATTCTCTACCTTACGTTCTCGGTGTTCCTCACGCAGCTCAGCGCCTTCGGCAGCGCGCTAGGCACGAGCGTGACAGAGATGCGCCAGGGCGTGAGCGAAATGGATACTCCATTCTTGCGCCAGCAGGTGACTATCGCGCTGGATGTTGCCGACACGTTTGTGGCGCGAGTCCAGCGGCCGGACGTTCCCGACACTGACGAGGAGAAGCTGGCGGCGGTCACGGCGACGGCTACGGTGGTTGGCGAGTTGTTCTTCGCCATCACCACGATCTTCGTCGTTGCGTTCTACTGGCTCAGCGAGCGCACTCTCTTGAAGCGCGGCCTGATGACCTGGCTGCCGCCCAAGCGGGCCAACCGCGTGCGCCGCGTGTGGGACGACATCGAGATCAAGGTAGGCGGCTGGGTGCGCGGGCAGCTCATGCTCATGGCGATAATCGGCCTGACCAGCGCGGTGGGCTACTTCGTGCTCGGCGTGAAGTACTGGCCCGCGCTTGCCCTGATCATCGGCATCGCCGAGGTTATTCCGCTCGTCGGCCCCTACATCGGCACTGCCCCCGCGGTGATTGTCGCCCTCACCCAGAGTGGCAACGACGGTCTGCCCGCGCTGCTCGGCATGGGCGACTTCGGTGGGGTGGTGCGCGCCCTGCTGGTGGTGGCGTTCGCCGTCGTGCTGCAGACGGTCGAGGGCAACGTGCTCATCCCGAGGGTGATGAAGAACTCGGTGGGCATAAGCCCACTGACGGTGATCGTGGCTATCTTGTTCGGCGCGACGCTTGCCGGTCTTGCGGGCGCGCTGGTGGCGGTGCCGCTGGCGGGCGCGATTCAGGTTGTGCTGTCCGACCTCAAGGCGGCACGGCAGAGCGAGATGGAGTTCGAGGAGGAGACCGAGCACTCCGAGCAGGTGCGGGCAGAGGCGGGCGAGCTTGTGGTGGCCTACTCCGAGGACGGAACAACCGAGACGCGGGTCGAGTCGTCGAGCGCGAAAGCGGAGGCATGATGGAAAGGACAGAGGAGACGGCGGGACAGGCCGCCGAGTACAGCGCGCGCCTCGAGCGCGTGCGCGCGCTGTTGCACAGCGCTGGATTGGACTTTGTCGTGGTCGGTCCCTCGGCCGACATGACGTACCTGACGGGCGCGCACCTGATGGCCACCGAGCGGATGTCGCTGCTGGTGGTGCCGCAACTTGCGCCTCCTGTGCTGGTCGTGCCCTTCTTCGAGGCCAAGGGCCTGCACAACCTGCCGCCCGACATACGGGTGCGGACCTGGACCGAGGCCGAGAACCCCGGAGCCCTCGCGGCGTCTTCGCTGGCCGGCACCATGCACGGCTCGCCCGGCGGATTGAAGGTCACGGTCGGCGTGAGCGAGCGGTTGTGGTCGGTGTTCCTGCTGCGCCTGCAGGCCGAATTGCCGCACGCCACGTTCACGAGCGCCGGCCCTGTGCTGGGCGAAGCGCGCATGATCAAGTCGCCCGGCGAGATAGACAAGATGGCCCGCGCGGGAGCAGTGCTGGACGAGGTGTTCGCGCAGTTCACCCGGGAGCAGTTCTCGGGCCGGACCGAGCGTGACATCAGCAACAGAATCCAGAAGATGCTGGAGGCCCGGGGAATGGTGGTCGAGAACCCGCCGATCGTCGGCGCGGGGGAAAACGGCGCCTCGCCTCACCACCACGCGAGCGAGCGTGTCGTGCGGCTTGGCGACGTCGTGGTCGTGGACTTCTGGGGCTCGCTCGACGGATATTACTCGGATTGCACCCGCACAGTGTTCGTGGGTGAGGCTCCCGCCCCCGACTCGGAGGAGCGGCGCGTATACGACCTCGTCCGCCAGGCGCAGGAGCGCGCGGCGAAGGCCGCAGCGCCCGGGATGCCCTGCGAGGTGCTTGACGAGGTGGCCCGCGATTTCCTTCAGCAGTCGGGCTACGGCGAGTACTTCATCCACCGGCTGGGCCACGGCATCGGCCTCGATGAGCACGAGCTGCCCTACCTGGTGAGCGGCAATCGGACTGCTCTGCAGCCCGGCATGGCGTTCACTATCGAGCCGGGGCTATATTTGCCGGGGCGGTTCGGCGTGCGTATCGAGGACAGCGTCTGGCTTAGCGAGAGCGGCTCGGTCAGCTTCAACAATTCGACGCACGAGGTCACGGTAGTGCAATAGGGAACGGTAATGCGTGATGCGTGACCTCTCCCCAGCATCACGGCATATGCCGCGCTGGCCGGTAAGGGTAAGCTCACGCACTGCGGGTCCGTTCTGTGCAAACCGTTGACAGAACATATGTTCTGTGCTATGCTCTTGATGTAGCTGCACGGAGCATATAGATCATGGTCGAAACGGGCAACTACCTGCAAGCGGAGTTATGGCGTCAACCGGCGCGGAGGTGGATCTTCCACGTCGATATGGACGCCTTTTTCGCGTCGGTCGAGCAGCACGACAATCCCGACCTCGCGGGCAAGCCGGTGATTGTCGCCAACTCGCCCCTGCCCATGGAGAAGGTACGCGAGATGGTGGCCGAGGCGCGCAAGCTGCACCACATGCCCGAGTTCATCAAGGGAATCCGGGGTGTTGTTGCCTCCGCCTCGTACGAGGCGCGGGTGTTCGGCGTGCGCTCGGCCATGCCGCTCGCAAAGGCGCTATCGCTTTGCCCCGACGCCCTGGTTACGCCCGGCAGGTTCGGGCGGTACCGCGAGGTGGCCGAGCACCTGCGCCGCATCTGGGGCGACTTCTCGCCCCTCATCGAGCCGATGTCGCTGGACGAGGCGTACATCGACATGACCGGGGTCGAACTTTCGGGCGGGCCGATCCGCGACATCGGCGTGCGGCTCAAGGCGCGCATCCGCGACGAGACGGGCCTCACCGCGTCGGTGGGCATCGCGTCGAGCAAGCTAGTCGCCAAGATAGCCTCCGACCTGCAGAAGCCCGACGGGTTGGTGGTCGTGCCGCACGGCGAAGAGGCAGCCGTGCTTGCCCCGCTTCCGGTGCGGACGGTGCCCGGCATCGGCCCGCGCACGGCCGACGCGCTGCAGGCAATGGGCATCTTCACCTGCGGGCATCTGGCGCGGGCGAACCAGGCGGTGTTGAGCGCGCACTTCGGGGCCGAGCACGCCGCATCGCTCGTGCAGCGGGCGCTCGGGGTGGACCACAGCCCGGTCGAGCCGCCGGGCGACCCCAAGTCGGTGAGCCGCGAGACCACGCTGGTCGAGGACAAGCGCACCGTGGCAGACCTGCGCCACATAGTGCGCGGGCTTGCCGACCATGTCGCGTGGTCGCTTCGCGAGGATGGATTATCGGCGCGCTGCGTGTACATCAAGCTGCGCCTCCTGCCCATGCGGCGGCAGGGACCGGGGCGCACAGGCGGATTCGGCCGCCTTATCACGCGCCAGCTTACCCTGCCCATGCCCACCGACTCGGCCAACGTGGTGTTCGACATGGCGATCAAGCTGTTGGACGCTGCGGCGCGAACTACCGGTCTTGCCTCGGGCAGCGAGGTCGTCCGGCTCGTGGGCGTGGGGGCGGCCAACCTGGTGCACACCGCCGACCTGGTGGGCCAGTTCCCCGGGCAGGACGGCTACGTCGAGCCGCCCGACGACGGGTCCGCGCCGGAGCCGAAGGCCGCGCCCGAGCGCGACCGCCGCCTCAGCGCGGGCATCGACGACATCCGCCGCAAGTTCGGATACCACGCCATCACCAGCGCGGCCGGGGCGAACGTCCGCCTCAAGGACGACGAGGGACTTGTGGACGGCTAACGGGCGGGCGCCGGATGAAGTTTTCCCCATCGCGGCGTTGTGGTACAATTACGCTCGATTGCCGCAACCTCTGTCGGTCCCCGCCCGCTGAGGCCTATATGCGGCCAATTCGCGCTATGTACGGAGAACGGCCCCGTGCGTGTAACTCTCCCGTATGACAGGCCAATAGTCGCCAACTACCGGCTGTCCAGCGGCCCGCGCTTCGGCCTGGCGTCGCTGTACCCGGCGCTGCTGCTCGCGCTGATCGCCTTGACGATGGTTGTGCCGCAGCGCACCGGCCTGCTCGCGCTTGCCGAGGTGTTCGCGCCGTTCCTGTTCCTGCCGCTGGTGCTGCTCGTGCCGTTTGCGTTCGCGCGTGACGCGGCCGGGCTGCGCGTGCTCCTGTTCGTTTCGGTACTTGTGTTCACGGCCCGTCACGTGCCGATGCCCTCCTTCGGGCCCGTGGGCGAGACCCCTGCCGGGCCGCGCATCTCTGTGCTTAGCTGGAACGTATTCATAGGCAACGGGCCATACGACGACTTCCGCGAAGTGCTGCTCACTCGTCCCGCCGACGTAGTGGTCCTGCAAGAGTCCCCCTGGGACGAGATCGAACGTGACCCGGCCGTGGCAGGGGTCTACCCGTACCGGCTCGTCGGAGAGCACGAGGCCGCGCCCGGAATGGCCCTGCTCAGCGCGTACCCCGTGCTGGAGCACGGCACCCTGGACGGAGAGCGCAGCCTGTTCGACATACCGCGCCTGCTGTGGGCGCGGCTCGATTTGGGCGAGGGGCGCAGCGTTACCGTTGTGAGCGCGCACCCCCTGTCGCCGTACACGACGGGGCGGCAGTGCGCGCTGGTGGTGTGCTTCGACCCGGCGTGGCGCGACGAGCAGATAGACGCCATGCGCTCTCGCTTCATCACCCCGCTGCTGGAGAGCGGCGAGCCTTTCGTGCTGGCGGGCGACTTCAACGTGACCGACCGCGAGCCTGCCTACCGTGACCTTTCAGCGGGCCTGCGCGATGCGTTTCGCGCGGCAGGCGAGGGCGTCGGCACGACCTGGCGACCCGCGTTCTTGATGGCGCAGGACGTGGCGCTGCTGCGCATCGACTACCAGTTCAGCAGCCCGAACGTCGTGGCCCTGCGCGCAACGACCGACTGCACGCCACGCGGCAGCGATCACTGCATCGTGTCGGCCGAGTACGTCGTGCGCTGATTCCATGCTGCTCGGGTAGCGCTTGCGGCTGTAATGCTTCCGTAATGCCTGTAAGGCAACATTCCTTGCGATGGTTGTAGAATTTATAGTACAATCTCAAGCACAGCCAAAGGCTGCCGATGCCAGGTAGTGCCGCACCGTAGGTGCCGCCTGTTCTGCAACGGGTATTCCGCGCTAGGTTACATCAAGGAGCTCTATGAAGACTCAGCGCCGTCCCGATCGGGGCCGACGCAAACCCCAGCCTGACCGCAACCTCCCAGCCGCCGACCTCGACATGCAACTGGAGAGCGAGCTGCCCGACGTCGAGGAATTCGACTCGGAAGATACGGATAACGGGGCGGCGGTCGAGCAATTAGAAGACGGCGGCGGCGCGGCCGTTGCGAGCGTCCCCCAACCTCAAGGCGAAACCGCTGCGCGGCCCTCGACGATTACCCTTCCGAAGCGCCGCCAGCGAATCTCCCAGGGCACCGGCACCACTGCCGAATCTCCTCGCGAGAAGGTGGCCGCGGCGCGCGCCCCGGAAGCCGAGCGCACGGTCGCGCCTCCTGCCGAGCGCGTGTCCTCCCCGCGGCCCTCTGTTGTGGACCGAGTCTTCCGCTTCGTGGTCAGCTACGAGGGCATGATCTACCTCGGCATCTTCGTGCTGGCGATTGTCACGCGCCTTTGGGACCTCGGCCCCCGCGGCATCCATCACGACGAGAGCCTCCACGCAGTCTACGGGCGCAACCTGTACATCGGCAACGGCTACCAGCACGACCCGATGATGCACGGCCCGCTGCAGTTCCACTTCATCGCGGCCATGTACTGGCTGTTCGGCGACACCGACGCCACCGCGCGCCTCGCCTCGGTCTTCTCGGGCCTATTCGTGGTCATGTCGCCCTACTTCCTGCGCAGGCAGATGGGGCGCTGGCCGGCGCTGGTCGCCTCGTTCCTGTTCCTCGTATCGCCCAGCATTCTCTACTTCAGCCGCATGGCACGCGAAGACTCGATCTTCTCCGGCATGGAGATGATCATGATCGTGGGGCTGTGGCGCTTCATTTCGACGCGCAGGCCCGCCGACTTCTTCGTGGCGATGGCCGGGCTGTCGCTCATGTTCACCATCAAAGAGACCGCCTACCTCAGCGTGGCCGTGATGGGCATCTTCTTTGTGCTCCTGTTCGCTTTCCAGGCAGGGTGGGCCATCTTCGGGTCGCTGATAGGGTACGGCGCCGTGATGGGCGGGTTCTACAAGATCATCAGCGACCAGATGAAGACCGGGCAGGTGGCGGCGCTGCCCAACATCCCGGTGACCAACCCCGACTACAACACCATCATGGCGTTCGTCAACGGGATATTCGCGCACCCGCTGGTGCAGGGCGCGATAGTCATTACGCTGATCTACATCGCCGTGTTGATCGGCCTGTTCTACTGGAAGCGCCGCGAGGTAGTGTACGAAGAGGCCGAGCCGGTGTACGAGGTGCGCAGGCGACCGGTCAGAATGGCCGCGGGCGCCGGCGAGCGAACGCTCCCCACGCGCAAGACGCGCCCCTCTGCGTCCACCGTGGCCGCGAGGAGCGAGGAGTCGTCGCCCAACGGGCACGAAGACCTTGAGGAGCGCGCGGCTCCGGTAGAGGAAGACGGAGGCGGGCGGCACGCGGACGACGCGATTGAGATCTGGGATCCGAAGCGG
This sequence comes from Chloroflexia bacterium, assembly GCA_035710025.1. Classification (GTDB taxonomy): domain Bacteria; phylum Chloroflexota; class Chloroflexia; order QHBQ01; family JADMIH01; genus JADMIH01. The sequence goes on along the minus strand of DASTEB010000325.1, from coordinate 7,219 downwards.
CTCGACCCGAAGCCCGGCACGCTGCTGGCGCGCTACCAGCCCGGGTCACTGCCTCACCTGCTGGGGTCGCTGTTCGCCCGCCCGTCGGTTATCGTTATCGGCCTGCTGATCGCCTCGGCCATCTTCGTGGTGCTCTACACGGTGTTCTTCACCGACTTGCCTCGCGGAATCGCCTCGGGCCTCTTTGCCTCGCTCGGCTACTGGATGGCGCAGCACGACGTGGAGCGAGGCGGGCAGCCGTGGTACTACTATTCGCTGCTGATCCCGCTGTACGAGCCGATAGCTGTGTTCTTCAGCGTGTGCGCGGGCGCTTTCTTCGGCGTGAAGGGCATCCGCGGCATATTCCGGCGGCGCGAGCGCCTGTACGAGACCGGCGAGCCGGGCATGGGCCTGTTCAACACCGACCGCGAGATCCCGTTCGCCAGGTTCAGCGCGTTTCTCCCGCTGTTCATCATCTGGTGGCTGGGGGGCGCGTTCTTCATCTACAGCTGGGCGGGCGAGAAGATGCCCTGGCTGATGGTGCACATGGTGCGCCCGGCCATCCTGCTCGCCGCGCTCTTCCTCGGCGCGCTGGCCGCCTCGTTGTGGCGCATGCGGCAGGAGCGGCTGGCCGATGCGCCCGTCTATGATGCTGCCCCCACGTACGCCGACGTGGCCGAAGAACGGCCCGCCGCGCCCATCCCGGCAAGGCGCCCGCGCACAAGCGCTTCGGTGCCCGCGCGCAGGGGCGACGGCCGCCGCGCCGCGCCCGCACGCAAAGCCGCTCCCGCGCCGGTGCGCCCGCGGGCGATACAGGACCCGCCGTGGGTCACCTGGAACCGACCCGGCTCGCGCTTCCCGGCCATCTCGTTCGTGGTGGCGTTCACCGTGCTCGCCATGGCGTGGGGCATGAAGATGACCGCGCTCACCAACGCGAGCGACTACGCTAACTGGGGCTGGTCGTGGATGTACCCTGGCCTGATGGCCATTCTGGTCATCTCGTATGCCGTGTGGCTCGGGCCCGGGCGCTCGTTGCGCTACCTCGCGCTGGGTATCTTCAGCGTGATGTTCCTCTACCAGTTCCGCTCGGCGATCAACCTCACCTACCAGCACCCCGACGTGCCCACCGAGATGGCCGTGTACGTGCAGACCTCGCCCGACGTGACGCGCACTGTGCGCGAGCTTGAAGCCTACTCGTACTACGCTACGGGAGCGCGCGATGTGAAGGTTGCTTACGACAGCTTCACCTCGTGGCCTTATGAGTGGTACCTGCGCAACTACAAGAACAAGCAGTTCATCGGTGGCGGCGACCCTCCGGTCGGCCCAGATATGCCGGTGATGTTCCTGGAGTACGCCAGGCACAACAACGACCCGAAGCTAGAGGACTACATGGTGCAGCGCTACGCCATGCGCTGGTGGTTCCCCGAAGAGTGGTACAAGAACGAGTTCATCCCCGGGCTTGACCCGAAGACCGCGCCATTCCTCAACCAGGTCGGGGCCGCGCTCAATACCGCGAGCGTGACGGTAACCCAGCCGCCGCTACAGGCCACGCTCTGGAAGTACCTCGCCTTCCGCGAGCCGCCCAAGCCGCTCGGCTCGGAGGATATGGTAATCGCCATTCGCAAGGATGTCGCTCAGGTCTGGCACCGGCTCCAGTACCCGCCACCCGATACGACCGACATTCCGTAACAATGTGAGCGCCCGTTGGGACAAGGAACGACGCACAGGCCCGCGGCGCCCGGCCCTATGGCGGGTGGGCTGCGCGGCATGATAAGAGATAGGAGACCATGGACAATCGTCGAATGAGTGCAAGCGCCGAGTACGGCGCGCCCCGCTCGGCCCGGGTGCCGGCCGCCGAAGTGTCGCTGCTCGACAGGGCGGTGGACCTGACCAGGGCCAACTGGGAGGTCATATTCTTCGTCGGAATTATGGCGCTCGCCGTGCTTACCCGCGTGTGGGACCTCGGCGCGCGCGCCATGCACCATGACGAGGGAATCCACGCCTACTTCTCGCACCACTACCTGCGCAGCGGCGACTACACCACCAGCGACCCGGCCCGCTTCCAGGGCGGCTACGACCCGACGTACCACGGCCCATTCCTGTACCACATCGTCGGCCTGTCGTTCTGGCTGTTCGGTACGACCGACGCCACCGCGCGCCTGATGCCCGCGCTGTTCGGCGTGGTCCTTATCGGCCTGATCTGGCTGCTCCGCCCGTTCATCGGCAGGCTCGCCGCGCTAATCGCCGCGGTGCTGGTGCTCATATCCCCCACCATCACCTACTACTCGCGCTCGCTGCGGCACGACATCTTCGCGCTGGCGGGCGCGCTGCTGCTGTTCGCTTCCATCCTGTGGTTCCTGCGCACGCACCAGTCGCGCTGGGTGTTCCTGGGTGCGGTGGGGTTGATCGTTGCCTACGCCAGCCACGAATTAACCTTCATCATTGCGTTCGTCTTTACGCTGTTCCTGCTGCTGGCCGCGCTGCTGTACAATACCTTTTCCGGTAGCGGCCGTGATCCCGACCGCAGAACCTCTCCAGAGGACGACGTGAACCCGGTGCGCAGCGCGCTTTCCTCGCTCGGGGCACAGCGCTGGACGCTGGTTGGCGCGGCGCTGCTGGCCCTCGGCATCTACTTCGTGCTTTACACAAACCTGCTCACCAAGCCGCAGCTTGCCTTTTCCGGCGTGATCGAGGGCCTGAACTACTGGCTCGGGCAGCACGGCGAGGCACGAGGTGACCAGCCGTGGTTCTACTACTCTATACTCATGCCCATCTACGAGCCGCTGGCGCTGTTCGCGGGGCTGGGCACGGTCGTCTACATGCTCGTGAAGTGGGTGCGGGGCACCGGCGACCACGTGATTGTGGACGACCGGGTTGACGCCTATCGAGAGGACGAGGAAGCGCCCGCAGAGGACGAGTATGGCTACAGGCTCCCGGCCATCGAGCCGCTGCGCGGTCTGACACTGGCATTCCTCACGTTCTGGTCGTTCTCGGCGCTGGTCGCTTTCTCCATGGCGGGCGAAAAGATGCCGTGGCTCAATATGCAGATCGCCCTGCCGTTCAGCCTGCTGGCGGCCGTGGGCCTGTCGCACCTCATCACATCGGTGGACTGGCACGAGGCCCGCAAGGGCGGCGCATTGATTCTCGGCGTAGGTATGGTGCTGTTCATCGTCGTGGCGTTCGTGTTGATGGCCTTCCTCACGGGCAACATGCCCGATCCGGTGGGGGCCAGCGCCGATATCCAGCGCAGCCTGCGTGCCGTGCTCCTGTTCGTGATCGCCGTCGGTCTCCTGGGACTGCTGGGGTGGCTGGCATACCGCATGATGCCCGGCCGCGCTATCAGGGTGATCGGGTTGACCTTCGCGGTGATACTGCTTGTTTACGGCCTGCGCTCGATGATGCTGGTCAGCTTCCGCCACGGCGACGTGCCCAACGAGATGCTGGTCTACACGCAGTCCTCGCGCGATACGCTGATCGTGGCCGACATGGTAAAGCGCCTTTCGCGTGACGAGACGGCTTTCGACGCCGACCGCAGCGCCACCGACGTGACCGGCGGGCGCGGCCTGACCATCGCGATGGAGCAGCACGACGCCATCGAGTGGCCGTTCGACTGGTACTTCCGCGAGATGAAGCGGGTGTCGTACCATAACCCTGACGCCTGGAAGAACAACAGCACGAGCGTGCCGCCCAACGTAGCGGTGATCTTCGCCAGCGAGCAGACCGAAGCCGAGCCGAACTTCCAGGCGTTCATCAAGGACAAGTACAGCACCAACAGGTACGTGCTCAACTGGTGGTTCCCCGAGGACAACTACAAGGTGAACAGCGAGGGGGACATCGCCCAGGCCTGGAGCTGGCTCACCGGCGGCGGGTGGAAGTACATCCTGTACCGCGACCCCGGGCGGCCCCTCGGCTCGCGCAACTTCTACCTGCACGTGCGTAACGACCTGGCGGCCAAAGTCGGACTGGGCGCGCCCACCGGCGCCGTATCGTCCGGCGGCACGTCCACCGGCGGCCCAACCGAGGGCGGCCCGGTGTACGACATGGTGGCCCTCGCCCCCACGGGCGCCGAGCGCGGGCAGTTCAACCTGCCACGGGGCATAGCCACCGGGCCGGACGGCGCGTTCTACGTGGTGGACACGGGGAATATGCGCGTGCAAAAGTTCGGGTCGGACGGCACGTTCTCGCAGATCATCGGCAACGGCCGGGGCAACGGCGACGGCCAGTTCAACTCATTCTCCGACACGGCGAGCGGCACGGGTCCGGGCGGGGTCGCGGTCGACTCGCAGGGCAACATCTACGTGGCTGACACTTGGAACCATCGCGTCCAGAAGTTCGGGCCGGACGGGCGCTTCCTCATGAAATGGGGCGAGTTCGTCAACCTTTCCGATGCTCAGGGCGCGGCCGACGCGAACCGTAACAACAAGTTCTTCGGCCCGCGCGGCATCGCGGTGGACGCGCAGGGCAACGTGTACGTGACCGACACCGGTAACAAGCGCGTGTCGATCTTCGACGGCAACGGCAGGTTCCTGCGCGAGATCTCGAGCGGCGTCACGCCCGAGAAGACGCAGCAGGGCTACGCCTACAACGCCCCCGGCGAGCTGAACGAGCCGATCGGCATCGCGGTGGACGCGCAGGGCAACGTGTACGTGGCCGATACGAACAACAGGCGCTTCCAGAAGTTCGGTCCCGACGGCAAGTTCGTCGCGCAGTGGGCGGTGCCGCAGGGCGGCTGGGGCCCCGGGCCGTACCTCGAGCCGTTCCTGGCGGTGGACGCGCAGGGTAACGTGTACGCTTCTGACCCCACAGGCGCGAAGGTGTACAAGTTCAACCCGGACGGGCAGCTGCAGGGCGAGAAGAACACCAGCCCGCAGAGCGTCGCCCTGAAGACGCCCACCGGCCTCGCGGTCGCTTCGGACGGCAGGGTGTACGTTGTGGATACGGGGTCGCACGGCGTGGTGAACATGGGCACGATCCCGTGACAGCCGGACAAGACGAAGGCATCGAGGGGCGGCCACAGGCACGCCCCTCGTTCTATTTTCAGCACGGACAGGATGCCGGGCCTATCAGCCGGGGCGGCCTGCGCGCGCTGCTCGTAGCGTGGGTCGTGCTGCTGGTCGCGGCGCTTCCCCTTGCGTGGTTCGTGGGCGGCCCGACGGACGTAACGCTCGTAAGCCGCGAAAGTGAAGTCTACGTCGAGGTGCGAGGCACCCGGCTCGACCTACCGGACGCGGCAAGTTATCCCCCTCCAGCGCTAACTCTGCCCGGCCAGGGCGACCTGCGCGTGCTGCCGCCGGAGCAGTCGCTATACCGTCAGGCTTGCGGCTGGCCCGCCCTCGCGATAACCTGCGCGTTGGGCGATCTCGCGCAGGCGGTGCGCCCACGCTCCGACTGGACCGGTTACAGCGAGAATGGCAACGGCAGCCTGTCGCTGGCCATGCAGGGCGGCCGGGCGGCCGGGCTTGTGCCGCTGGGCGGACCTGGAACTCGTGGGCCTGCCCTGCTGGTCAGACCCGAGCGTGGGTCGGTTTCCTGGTGGCGCGTGGAGGGCGGGGAACCGGCCGAGCAGTTGGCCTCGGCGAGTTACCGCGCATCCGGCTTCACTTCGGCCCGCGACCTGCTTGCCGAGTCGCTCGTGATCGCGTGGGCCGCGAGTCTGCTAGGGCTTGTGGCGTGGGCAGCAGGCAGGGTGGCGCGCTCTGCCGGCGGCCGCGCCGAAGCCGAGCCTGATGCGCCGCCGGAAGGCAGTCTGGTTTCGCCGAGGTCGCGATTGCTGCGCGGCCGCCACGTGGTACCGCTCGCGCTGTTCACTGCGGGCACGCTGGTCGGGTCGGCGGCGGGACTTGCGGTACTGCAGGGCATACCGCACGTGCAGGACGAGGTGGCATACATCTTCCAGGGCAAGATCTTCGCGCTGGGCCGGTCGTGGGTGCCCGAGCCGCAGGCCCCCGAGTTCTATGCTAACGCCTTCATCCAGTTCTTCGAGGGACGCTGGTTCTCAAAGTACCCGCCGGGCTATCCGCTGCTGCTTGCTCCCGGGCTTTGGGCGGGCGTGCCATGGCTGGTGAACGCGCTCAGCGCGGGCGTGGCGCTTGCCGCGGTGTACCTGGCCGGCGCGGCGATGTTCGGGCGGCACGTCGCCGTGTGGGCCGCGCTCCTGAGCCTCGTGTCACCGTGGGTGATCTTCATGTCGGGGTCGTACATGTCGCACTCCACCACGATGATGTGGGCCGCGCTGTTCCTCCTCGGACTGGTGCAGGCCCGCCTAGCAGCCCAGCGCAAGACGCTGGGTAAGGCCGCGCGCTGGGGCCTGTTCGCGGGCTTCGCCATCGGCATGGCCTTCATCACACGCGAGTGGACCGCGCTGGGCGTCGGGCTTGGCGCGGGGCTGTGGGCGCTGGTGGACCTGGTCTTCGCCCGGGAAGGGCGGTCGCCTCGCTTCGCCGCATATGCGTGTATCGTGGTAGGTTTCGTGCCGCCTGTGCTGTTCCTGCTGTACCAGAACCACGAGCTAACGGGCGACTGGCTGCGGCTTGCGCAAGACCTGGTCGGCTCATACGACCGCCCGGGCTTCGGCCCCGGCCACGGCGACGAGATAGGCCACACGCCCGCGCAGGGGCTGTACAACGGCCTGGTGTACCTTCGCACGCTTGCCACCGTGTTTGACGGCTGGCCCGCGCCGTTCGCGCTCGCGCCGCTGGCGCTCGGATTGGTCGCGTGGGTGGGCGAGCGCGGCGTGCGGCGGATCGGCTGGGACGCTCTGCTGTGGCTTTCGGGCGGTGGGCTGGTGCTCGCTTACTTCGCGTGGTGGTCGTCCACGACGATCTATGGGCCGCGCTACTGGTACGAGGCGATGCCGTTCTTCCTGCTGGTGGCGGGCCGCGGACTGGACCTGCTTGGCAGGGTGTCGGCGCGTGTTGCCGGGGCGGCATGGCGGGGCCGTGCGCGGTGGGCAATTCCCGGCGCAATTTTCGCGCTGTTCACGCTGTTCACGCTGACGCAGGCCATCCCGTGGCAGGCCTCGACCTATCGCTACTACAACGACATCACGCCCGATGCGCTGTGGCGCGCCGAGAGGGCGGGGTTGACCGGCGCGCTTGTGTTCGTCGAATTGCACCCCTCGCGGCGCAACCGCGACTACGGCAAGGCGTTCTTCGCTAATAGCCCGCTGCTCGACGGGCCGGCGGTCTACGTGCGCGACCTGGGGCGTGACGCGAACGCCTACCTCGCGAGCCTGCACCCC
>DASTEB010000324.1:0-12327 GCA_035710025.1 Chloroflexia bacterium | reverse complement strand
ACGGGGTGAATAGGCTGGCATGGTCTCCAGACAGCATACTGTTGGCCTCTGGCTGCCAGGATGGCCAGGTGCGCCTGTGGAACGTGAAATAGATTCTATCTCCGCGCTCCAATCCGCCGAGACCGTATCCGCTAGTAGCCGCAGGGGAGGGCGCTACCTTCCCCGCACTATGTACGCGTCCACCGCCTGCTCGAGCACCGGCAGGGGCATCGAGCCGCTCTGCAGCACCACGTTGTGGAACTGCTTCAGGTCGAACTTCGACCCGAGCGCCTTCTTCGCCTTCTCGCGCAATTCCAGGATCTTTAGCTCGCCCGTCTTGTAGGCCAGCGCCTGGCCGGGCCACGCGATGTAGCGCACCACCTCGCCCGCATACCAATTGGCGGGCTTGCCCAGTGTGTCCTCCATGTAGGTGTTGGCCTGCGCCCGCGTCCACCTCTTCCAGTGGAGGCCTGTGTCGACCACCAGCCGTGCCGCGCGGAATAGCTCGGCTTCAAGGCGGCCAAGCTCGCCGTAGCGGTCGGCGCGGTAGAAGCCTGCCTCGTCCGCCAGTTTCTCGGCGTACAGCGCCCAGCCTTCGACGTATGATGTGGCCTGAGGGAACACGCCCGAGCGCTGGAACGTCGGCACTCCCGTAAGCTCCGACTGGATGCCCAGCTGGAAGTGGTGGCCCGGCACGCCCTCGTGGTAGGCCAGGGTGGGCAGCGCGTAGCGGGCGTAGCTCTGCCCATTCAAGTTGACATAAAATATGCCAGGGCGGCTGCCGTCCATCGCGGGTTGGAAGTAATACCCGCCCGGTGCGCCCGCCCTCTCCGGCGGCACGGGGCGCACCTCGACAGCTACTCGCGGCTTCAGGTCGAAGTACGGGGCGATGTCGCGGCTTGCCCGGTCGATAGCAGACTTGAAGTCGCCCAGCAGCCTGGTTTGCTCCCCCTGCCTGGTCAGGTCGTACATCCCGCTCGCCTGCGCCGCTGCCGACATGGCGTCGCGGAAGCTCTTGCCGCCCTGACCGAGTTCGTTCAGAAGCGTCTGCATCTCGCCCCGGATGCGCTGCACCTCCGTGAGGCCCACGTTGTGGATCTGCTCAGGAGTCATGTCGGTGCCGGTGTGGTGGCGCACAAGGTAGCGGTAGTAGGCGTCGCCGTCGGGCAGCGCCCACACGCCGTCGGTGCTCCTCGACTTCGACGCCTGCCTGTCAAGCTCGTCGGCCACCCTGATGTAAGCAGGGTAGACCACGTCGCGGATGGCCCGCTCGGCTGCCGTGAAGAGCGCCTGCTGGTCGGGCGGGCTGACGCTGCTCAACAGTTGCACGCGCCCCTTGAACGTGGTGTACAGCTCGCTCGAAGTGACGGGGCCGGACGCGAACCGGCGCATCGAGCCGGAGGTGAACTGCACCATCCACCGGGGCATGAACACGCCCTTCTGCTCGCGCAGGCGCAATTGCTCGATGCCCCCGTCGAACTTGGCCCCGACCTCGTTCAGCCGGGCAACGTAGTCCTCGGCGTCCTGCTTGTTGCGCAGCGGGTGCAGGTTCACCAGCATGTCCTCAAGACTGATCTGCACCCCCGTGACCACGTTGAAGGGGTAGCCGTGGTAGGCGAACTCCTGCCCGCGCACGAGGTCGTCAAGGTGCCACTCCATGATCGCCGTGGAGATGCGCTGTTGGGGCGTCTCGCTGCTCTTGTCATAGGCGCGCAGCCTGTCGAGGTACTGCCGCACCAGCGCGCCCGTTTCGCGCACGTACGCGTCGTCCAGCGGCGTGAGCTTGTTGTGCCGGTAGCCGGGGTTGATTGAGGAGGGCAGGCCCACGCCGGTGTAAGTCTCGGGATCGCGCAGGAGGATGTCGAGGAAGGCGCGCTCGTAGAAGTCGGTCAGGTTGGCGGTGGCCGCCGCGCCGTACTTCGCCCGGTAACGGAACGTGCCAAGCTGGCTGAGCAGCACGTCGTAGGGCGCCTGGTTCTCGGGGTGCAACTCGAACACCGCGCGCTCGAAGTACTGCACTTGGTAGGTCTTGCCGTCAAGGTCGCTCTTCTCGGCGAACTCCTCGGAGATGGGGAAGCCCTGCTGGGCGAGGCCGCCGTTGCGCTCCCAGTACTCTCGGAACTTGCCGCCCACGGTCTTGCCGGTCTCGGCGAAGCGGCGCGGGTTTACGGCGCTCGCCTTCTGGCCCGGCGCGCCGTTCGGGTACTTATCGCGGTAGCGGAACGTGCCCAGCTGTGACAGGAGCACGTCGTATGGAGGCCGGTTCTCGGGGTGGTGCTCGAACACGGCGCGCTCGAAGTACTGCACAGTGTATGTCTTGCCGTCGAGGTCCGAGCGCTCCTGTATCTCCTCGGAGATTGGGAAGCCCTGCTGCGCCAGCCCGCCGTTTTGCGTCCAGTACTCGAGGAAGCGCCCGGTGACAGTCTTCCCGGTCTCGGGGAACGTACGGCCGTCGATGAAAGGGGTGGGCTGAGCCTGCGGCCCGGCAATGGGCGCGCCGAACGACGGCGCGGGCAGCGACCCGGCAAGCATCGCCGCCACCGATACGGCAATGGCGAGCAGGTAGGTTATTCTCTTGCTCACGTAGACTCTCCTGAGGGGCAGTGTGAGTGCTGGGTGCTGTGCTTTCCTGCAGCATGCGCGCGCCGGCCGAGAGGGCCGCGCGCCCCTGTTGAATATACTACCCCGCTTGTCGGAGGCCGGTTCGGCCCAATTTCGCATGACGCAATTGCCGCAAGCACGTATACTAGGGGGAGCGCACCGGCCCTTCCGGTGCCGTGACTATAGTAAAGGGTAGATCACACATGGCGAAAATCAGACTCAACAAGATGCCCGCGGCCCTGGCGTTGGTAGCGGTAGCCGCGCTGCTCGTGGGGTGCGACCTGTTCGGCTCGTCCGCGCCGTCGGGCGGCACCGGCTCTACCGGCGCGAGCAGCACGCCCGCGCCCGGCGCCAATCAGCCGGGCCAGCTTACTTCGGAGAACCCCCACGCAGACGAGGCGATGCAGCCTATCTCGCCCGAGGGGGTGGAGATGGCCACCGATACCGAAGGGGGCAAGCCGCTCGAGTTCCGCATGGACGGCGACACAAAGGTGTTCGAGCTTACCACGAAACCCATCCGCTGGCCCATCCTCAAGGCCAACGGCGACGACGTGCCGGAGGACGTGGTCGTGACCGCGTTCTCCTACAACGGCCAGGTGCCCGGGCCCTTGATCCGCGTGACCGAGGGCGACAAGGTGCGCGTCGTGCTGAAGAACGAGTTGCCCGAGGCGACCACCATCCACTGGCACGGCTTGCTGGTGCCCAATGAGATGGACGGTGTGCCCGGCATGACCCAGGATCCGGTGGAGCCGGGCGAGACGTTCACCTACGAGTTCGTCGCGAGGCCCGCGGGCACCTACTGGTACCACTCGCACTTCGAGAGCGACGTGCAGATCATGGTCGGCCTGCACGCCCCGCTGATCGTTGACCCGGCCCAGCCCGAGGCCGACCCGCCCGCCATCGACAAGGTGTTGATGCTCGAGGAGTGGCGGATCATCGACGGCGAGACCTTCGCATCGATGCCCGCCACCGGCATGGACGCCAACTTCTTCACCATCAACGGCAGGGCGTTCCCCAGCACCGAGGAGATCATGGTGAAGCAGGGCGATCGCGTGCGACTGCGCCTGGTCGGCTCAGGCCAACTGGGCCACCCGATCCACATCCACGGCCCCGCCTTCAAGATCGTGTCGACCGATGGGCACCCGGTGCCGGAGGCCGCGCGGCTGACCAAGGATACCGTGTGGGTCGGCCCCGGCGAGCGCTACGATATCGAGTGGACCGCGACCGAACCGGGCATGTGGATGCTGCACTGCCACATCCCGCACCACACCACAAACGACCACCAGGAGCCGGGCGGCTTGATGCTCGTGCTCAACGTAATGCCTTAGGGGAGGGGAGATATTCCGATGCTCGGTAAGAAACTTGCTATGGTATTTGTAGCGCTGCTGCTCGCGGCAAGCCTCGCGGCCTGCGGGAGTGGGGTCGAGGCCGGGCCAGCGGGAGTGACGGGCAACCTTCAGCTTACGCTGACCACGCGCCCAAGCCCGCCTGTGCGTAACCAATCGGCCACGGTCGTGGTGGAGGTGAAGGACAGCGCGGGCAAGCCCGTCGAGGGGGCGACCGTGATGCTGTCGAGCGGCATGATCGGCATGAGCCACGGCGGGCCGAAGGGCCAGCTTGAGGACATGGGCGGCGGCACCTACGAAGGCGCGGGCAAGTTCAGCATGGGCGGCACGTGGCGTATCGAGATCGAAGCGTCGACCGGCGGCGGCACGCCCACCAAAGGCCGCTTCGACATCGAAGTGAAGCAGTAGAGCAGCCCCGGCAGCGGTGCACGGGAGAACGTAGAAAGAGGTAACGTTTCAGCATGAATTCAGAAGCGGTAGAGCAGAAGAAAGAGGCCCGCTGGGTCGAGGTGGCCCGTGCAGAAGACATCGCGCCCGGCTCGTTCGTGTGCGTGTACGTCGAAGGGCAGCCCATCGACGTATTCAACCTGGACGGCGAATACTACGCCATAGGCGACGTGTGCACGCACGCCGAGACGAGCCTGTCGGACGGCGACTTCTACGAGGACATGCGCGGCTGGGTGATCGAGTGCCCGCTGCACGGCTCGCAGTTCGACGTGACCACCGGCGAGGCGGTGTCGCTCCCCGCCACGGGCAACGCGGGCAAGTACGAGGTCAAGGTGGAGGACGGCACGGTGTACCTCAACCCCGAGCCGGCCGTGCCTTTCACCGAGTAGAGCGCGCTCGGCGGCAATCCAGACCAAACAAAGAGGGCACCCTACGGTGGGTGCCCTTCGTCTTGCCCGGGAGGGGGTTAGTACGCGCCTTCGCTCTTCAGCACGACCGGGATGGTCCTGACGATGATCGCCAGGTCGAACAACAGCGACCAGTTCTCGGCGTAGTACAGGTCGAGCTTGACCATCTCGTCGAAGGGCAGGTCCGACCGCCCGCTCACCTGCCACAGCCCCGTCAGGCCCGGCAGCACTTCGAGCCGCTTCATGTGCCACTCGTCGTACTGCGCGGTCTCATCCACCGTAGCGGGGCGGGGGCCTACCCAGCTCATCTCACCCTTGAGGATGTTGAACAGCTGAGGCAGCTCGTCCAGCGAGGTCTTGCGCAGGACGCGGCCCACCGGAGTGCGGCGCGGGTCGTTCTTGATCTTGAACATGGGACCGTTGGCCTCGTTCAGGTGCCACAATTCGCGCTTGCGCTCTTCTGCGTCCTCGTACATGGTGCGGAACTTGTAGCATACGAACACCTTGCGGTCCTTGCCCACGCGCGGCTGCCTGAACAGCACGGGCCCGGGCGAGGTGAGCTTGATGATCGCGGAGATGACAATCATAGGGATGGCGGCCAGTAACAGGGCCAGCAGCGCGAGCACCACGTCGAGCACGCGCTTGATGAAGAAGTTGAACCCGCGCAGGGCCACATCCTTCACGCCGATCAGCGGCACTCCGTTTAGCGCGTCGATGCTCACTTCGTTGAAGCGCATCTCGAACAGGTCGGGCACCAGCTTGAACTCGACGCCGTACTGGCGGCAGCTGTCCATCACACTGAGAATCTGGGAGTGGTGCGTGGCGGGCAGGGCGACGATCACCTCGTGCGGGCCTTGCTGCTCGATCACTCGGTTCACGTCTTTCAGGCTGCCCAGGCGGCGCAATTCGCCGTTGCGCGGCTTGACCGGGATGCGCCACTCGGGGCTGCGGGGGTTGTTGGTCGCGTCCGAGACGTATCCCACGAGGGTGTAGCCAAACTCGGGCCGCTCCACGATGTCCTTCATGATGCGCTGGCCCGCCGTGCCCGAGCCGACCACTATCGCCTGGCGGATGTTTATGCCGCGCCGCCACAGCGCCGTGCGAAGCGCCCTGTAAGCGAAGCGCTCGGCCGCGAACACGGCAAGCGTGCATAGCCACAGCAGCACGAACAGCATGCGGCTGGGCAGCACCGGGTTGAGCAGCAGCGCGCCCAGCGTGAGCGCGGCAACGCCTATCAGCGCGGCGCTGCCGATGATGCGCATGTGCTCGAACCACGACGCGCCTCGCGGCAAGGCGTAAAGCCCGCGCATATGGAACGTGACCAGGGTGATGGCGGCGAAGGCCGCGATGTACGTGGTAAACGCGGACAGGGGCAGGAACGACTCGGGGATGACGTCGCGCCCAACCTGCAATTCGTAGCGCAGCCAGTAGGCGATGACGAAGCTGACCACGAGCAGAACCCCGTCGGCCATCATGCGGCCGCTGATGAGGGCGTAGCGCATACGCCTCGCCCTGCGCGCCCGCTCTTCGACTGCCTGCCGAAGCGCGATGATCGAGCCTCCGCTGCTCGCTCCGGTATCTACCGCTGTCTTACGCCCCATGCTGTCCGCTTCGGTTACGCCGATCGCTGCGCTTCCATACGCGCTCGCGCCCGCGTCTACTGCATCTGCGTTTGCGTTGGCCGCCTCTGCTGCAGTGGCGGTTTCATAAGAGTGCGCCTGCATCAATACAACCCTACCACACGTCGAACGTTAGAGATAGTAGGACGGCCATTCGGCGGCGAGCCTATCGTCCCGCCTGGCATCCTCGTGACATGCGTGTAAATCACCTTTCGTGCCACCGGTTTGCGGTGAACCCGGGACAAAGCACAAGACCTCTCCCCCGGCGCCGAAAACGACACCCCCGTGACGCCGGATCGGCTGCTGCCGCACTCGGCGTGCCCATTCCGAGGCCCGCCGCGGCTTGCGTATTATACCACACCGTGTCTGAGCGTTTGCCCGCTTCCCGGCGTATGTGTATAATGTGGTTTGAGCAGACAGCGGCCTGGATTTTCCACAGCCATTTCACAGTACCTTTTCAAGACCTCTCCGGTGTGCTGCCCGGCGCCCACGCGGGCGCTAGATCAGGAGGAACCAGTCTATTGTCCGAGGAGACCGCTCCGAGGAGCGGGCAGGCGAGACAGGGCGCTGCGGCCGGTGCCGCGCGTGACGGCAGCCCGTCCCCTGCTCAGGTAAGCCGGCCTCGCCGCCCCGATCCTTCTACGGGGCAGCGCATTTCCCCGCAGGCCGAGCACGCGCCCCTTTCCGCACCCGCCGGCACTCGCCCGGCGGATACTGTGACGCTGCCTCCCGAAATTGGCCGCACCCCGTCGCCCTCCCCCAGGCCCACCCCTGACCGCCCCGCCAACGCCGCTACCGTCGCAACCAACGGCCCCTCGCGGGTGGCTGCCGCCGCTCCCCCGCTGCTCGACGTGGCCGGGGTGCCCGTCCCGCCCAACTACGCGATCGACCCCACCACGGCCGAGCTTGCAGTGCGGGCGCGCTCGCGCCGCCGTACCCTTGCCCGGCTGGGGCTGGTCGCCATGGTGTTGCTGCTCATGGGCGAGATCGCCCTTTTCGCGCCCTTCCTCGACCCGGCGGCTACTGTCGAGCCGCGCACGCCCCACGCTGTCCCGCTGTCCGAGGTGCAGCCCTACGGGGTCAACACCTTCCTGCACAAGGAGGTGGACTCGTGGAAGAAGGACACCACCGTGGCGATGGCCCGCGACATGGGCGCGGCCTGGATCAAGCAGCAGTTCCCCTGGGCCGAAATCGAGTACAGGCTTGACCCCGAGCGTCCCTTCTGGGACGTGAAGAACAACCAGAACGCCTGGACCAAGTTCGACAATATCGTGTCGCTGGCCGGGCAGAGCGGCCTGCGCATCATCGCCCGTATCGACAGCGCGCCGGCTTGGGCAAGGCCCGAAGGCTCGTCGCCCAAGGCCCCGCCCTCGGAAGAGCGCATGGCCGACTTCGGCAACTTCATCTTCGAGTTCGTGCGCCGCTACAGGGGCAGCGTGTCGGCCATACAGGTGTGGAACGAACCGAACCTGCGCGGCGAGTGGGACACGGGCCGCCCCGTCAACCCGAACGAGTACGCCGAGATGCTCAAGGTGGCCTACACGCGGGCCAAGGAAGCCAACCCCGACATCATCGTGCTGGCCGCGCCCCTCGCCACCAACAACGAGTCGCTTGCCTACGACGGCAACCTGAACGAGATCGACTACATGCAGGGGCTGTACGACGCGGGCGCGCACGGCTACTTCGACGCGATGGCGGCCAATGCCTACGGCACGAGCTACCCGCCCGAGGACGAGCCTTCGCGCGAGAGGCTCAACTTCCGCCGCGTCGAACTGCTGCGCGAGGTGATGGTGCGTAACGGCGACGCCGACAAGTCGGTGTGGTTCAACGAGTACGGCTGGAACGCGTCGCCCCCCGACATGCCCGAGAGCGAATTGCGCTGGGGCCGCGTGACCCTCCAGCAGCAGGCCGACTACACCGTGCGCGGTATCGAGTATGCCCGCGAGCATTGGCCGTGGGCGGGCGTGTTCACCATCTGGTACCTGAGGCAGGTGGGCGACATCCCGCGCACCAAGAGCGAGTATTACTTCGGCCTGGTCAATGAGGACTTCGTGACGACCGAGGCGTACAAGCGAGTGATGGGCCACGCCACCACCGACGACAAGGTGGCCGCGCCGGGCGAGTGGGGGCCGCTTTCGTCGGCCGTGCAGGCCCCGGCCGACTGGCAGATCCGCCTGAGCGACCGGGTGCCAGGCGGCGCGTACGTGTCGCCGCTGAGCGTGGGCGACAGGATCACCGTGCCGTTCCTGGGCACCGACGTGAAGGTTATGCTCGTGCCGCCCGAGGGCGCGGGGGAGAGCGAAGGCAATGCCGAGGCCGCCCGCTACTATGTGACCATCGACGGCTCCACGAGCGGGGTCGCGCCCGAGCTGCCCCGCGACGAGGCCGGGCGTGCGTATATCGACCTGCCCGCGGGCGGAGAGGTCGCTGAGGTGACTCTGGCTCGCGGCCTGAACGCCGAGACGCGCACCGCGCAGCACACACTGGAGATTACGGTCGGCGCAAGCCCCACGCAGGTGCAGCCCGAGGGCGCGAAGATGGGCGGGCGCACCTACGCCCCGGCCGTGCAACAGCCCAACCTGCCGGGCATCGGCACCATCAAGGTCGAAGTCCACCGCTCCTACCTGCTCTTCCTACTGCTCACCCTGGCCCTGATCGCGGGCATCGCCTTCACCATCTGGACGCTGCGCCGCGCCAGGCCCACGCCGGAGGCAGCAGTTCCCAACCGGTGATGCAGCGCGTGCGCTCCATACTGCGCGGCCTGCTCGACAACCCCGTTGCTCGAGCGGCGCTGGCGCTTGCCCTGCTCCTTGGCTCGGTGGGCGGGCTGTCGCTGTCAGCCTATGCCGACAGCTATTTCAACGCGGGCGTCACCTGGGGCGCGGACACGCCGCCCGCGCCGCTCGCCGCCGTCAACCCCATGGGCGTCAACCTCTTCCTTGAGAAGGAGGTCGAGCGCGACAAGATCGTGCGCACGCTCGATATGGCCCGCGATGCCGGGTTTAAGTGGGTGCGGCAGGGCTTCGCCTGGAACGACATCGAGATCAGCGCGAAGGGCAACTACACCGACACGCGCAACCCCGGCCCGCCCGTGGACGCCTGGGCCAAGTACGACTACATTGTGGAGCAGATTGCGGCCCATGGCATGGGGATCATGGCGCGGCTCGACAGCCCGCCGTTGTGGGCGCGCATGGAGGGCGACGACGTCCAGACCTTCCACAAAGGCCCGCCCCGCGACAACAACGACTTCGGCGACTTCGCGGCGGCCGTGGCCTCGCGCTACAAGGGCAAGATCAAGTACTTCCAGATCTGGAACGAGCCGAACCTGTGGGGCGAGTGGGGCGGGCACCCGGTGAGCGCCGAGGAGTACACGGCCCTGCTCAAGGTGGCCTACACTCGCATCAAGGAGGTGGACCCCGAAGCGGTGGTGGTGAGCGCGGCGCTGGCCCCCACAGCCGACGACTCGGCCGCCAACCGCAACGACATCCTCTTCCTCGAAGACATGTACCGGAGGGGCGCGGCGCCCTACTTCGACGTGATGTCCACCATGGTGTACGGGCTGGGCGAGCCGCCGAGCGACCGCCGCCTCGACCTCGACCGCCTCAGCTTCGGGCGGCCCATCCTGCTGCGCCGGGTGATGGAAAAGTACGGCGACTTCGACACGCCCATCTGGATCAGCGAGTACGCCTGGCTGAGCCTGCCGCCGGGGCTTGAGAACGACCCCGTGCTATCCCTGCCCCCGTGGGAGGGCGGCAAGAACATCTGGGGCCGCAGCGTTACCGAGCAGGAGCAGGCGCGCTATCTGGTCGAGGGGTTCGAGCGGGCGCGCAGCGAGTGGCCCTGGATGGGCGTGATGTTCGTGTGGCACCTGCGCAACCCCGACGCCGACCCGCGCGAGCCTGCCACCTACTTCGGCATCACCCTGAACGACTTCGAGCCGCGCCCCGCGTACCACGCCCTGCGGGACTACTCGGCCCGCGTGCCTGCCGAGCCGCAGATGCGCGACCGCCCGCTGATCAGCCTGCTCGGGTTCGGCCTGCTTTACGTCGTGTTCGGTCTGCTCACCGCCGCATCGGGCGCCTTTTTCGCCGCGAGCCTGGGCCGGTGGGCCTCGGCCGCGCTGAACATCCCGCGGGGACGCTACGGCGAGAGTGCGCGGGAGATC
Source organism: Chloroflexia bacterium (assembly GCA_035710025.1). Lineage (GTDB taxonomy): Bacteria > Chloroflexota > Chloroflexia > QHBQ01 > JADMIH01 > JADMIH01. The sequence goes on along the minus strand of DASTEB010000324.1, from coordinate 1,763 downwards.
GCGCGGAACGGGGCGGCGGTGGCGGGCGTTGTGGGGCTGTTCGCGCTGTACTACGTGTCGCAGAGCACGGCCGTGGCGCTTCTGGCGCTGGCCGGGTGCGGTGCGATCCTGCTGTTCAAGCCCTCGATTGGTCTGGCACTCACAGCCCTCGCCATCCCGCTGTTCTGGTATCCCAAAGAGTTTCGCGGGCAAAACATCCATATCGCGGAGACCGTGCTGCTGCTCACGTTCGCCGCGGTGCTGGTACGCCGGGGCACGGCATGGCTGCTGCCCGGGCCGGCCGCGCGCCTGGGCTTTGCCTCGCCCAACGGCAGGGCGAACGGCCCGATGCCCAACGGCAGACCCGCCCCCGCCGACGAGCGCGCCACTATCGCTCTTCCGTCGTCGGGCATCGCACACACCCCGACGCGAGAGCGCCGCCCGCCGCCCGAGCCGGATGACACCCTCCGCCCGGCAGCCTGGCCCGCCCGGCCCACTACCGTGCTGGCCGAGCCTGCCCGCCCGACGGCCGTGCTCCGGACCGCGACACTGGCCGAGCCCGAGGCCGCACCCGGAGCAGAACAGCCGAGGTCTGGCCCTCGCGAGGCCGCCGCGGCCCAACCGCTCACGCGGCTGCTCGACCGCTTCCTCGCGTGGAACCGGCAGGACGCCTTCGCCGCGCCCGCCGTCGTACTGATGGCGCTGGGTACGCTGACGCTGCTCACGGTAGCCAACCCCGACTTCCTGAAGGACTCGGCCCGGCAGTACCGCTGGGTGATCGTCGAGCCGGTGCTGTTCTACTTCCTGCTGACCGACGTGATCGCAGGCAGGCGCGGGCTGCTGCGCGTGCTCGACTTCTTCACCGCATCGGCCTCGGCGGTCGCACTGTTCGGCCTGTTCCAGTTCGTGACGGGCAGCGGCACGCTCGACGTGGAGGGAGTGAGCCGCATCACCGCTGTGTACCGCCACCCGAACAACCTCGCGCTGTTCCTCGAGCGGGCGGCAGTGCTGGTGGGCGTGGCGGCGCTGTTCCTGCCGTGGGGCTGGCGCAAGTCGCTCTACCTGCTGGCCGCGCTGCCTATCGGCGCGACATTACTGCTCACATTCTCACGCGGGGCGTGGGTGGGGGTCGTGGTCGCGGTCGTGCTGGCCGTGAGCGTTGGCCTGCGCTGGCTGCCGGGCCGCCCCGAGCGCGGCTTACCCCGGGCTTTCAAGCTGTGGCTGGCGGGGCTGGGGGTCGCTGCCGTAGGAGGCGCGCTTGCCCTCGCGCTGCTCTTCCCGAGCCTGCCCGAGCGGCTCCTGAGCCCCGACAGCGGCCTCATGCGCTTTCGCATCTGGGACGCCTCGCTGCGCATGGCGCTCGACCACCCGGTGATGGGCGTGGGCCTCGACCAGTTCCTCAACCAGTGGCAGGACAAGTACGTGCCCCCCCTGACCGAGCAGCAAGCGTCCGAGCGCTGGACCGCCCACCCGCACAACATCGTGCTCGACTGGTGGCTCAACCTGGGCGTGCTCGGGTTGGTGCTCCTCATATGGCTTCTCTGGCGCTACTACCGCGAGGCCATCGCCCTGGTGAGGTGGGCCTCCTCCAGCCTGTCCCACGACCCGCTCGCCTGGGCCATCGCGCTCGGCCTGCTGGCCATGGCCACGGCGATGGTGGTGCACGGCCTGGTGGACAACTCGTACTTCCTGATGGACCTGGCGCTTATCTTTTGGATGTGCTGCGGGGTAATGCAGTTGCTTCGGGCGCAGCGAAATGTGGATTCGGTGTAGGCTCGGCAGCG
>DASTEB010000323.1:0-9754 GCA_035710025.1 Chloroflexia bacterium | reverse complement strand
TGGCACGAGCGTTCCATCCGGCACAGGCTCGGTGAACACCCAGACCCCCTGCAGCACGCTCTGCACGTTGTGTACGTGCAAAACGAGGTCGCTCGTAAGAAACTGCGCGTAAGTCACGCCTCCGAAGCGCAGCGCGAAAGCCAGCGCGAACGCCAGACTACCCGCCGCGGCCGCCAACCCGGAATTTCGCCGTCCGGCTAGAGCAGCATCAAGCAGCGCCCGCGCCGACAACCCTAGCGCGAAAGTCCAGCCCGCAAGCGAGGGAAGCTGCCCGGCAAGGAATGCCGTCTCCGGACGCGCGAACGCTATACCTGCGACGCCAAGTGCGGCGGCAATCCCCGCAACAGTAAGCGCGAGCCGGTGGCGACGCGTCGTCACGGCGAGCAATGCGAACAGCCCGGCCGCGCCTGCCAGCAAGCCACCCAGCGTCGAGAGCGACGGCACAACTACAGGCCTCAGGTCGAAGTTTGCGGGCGCTACCTCGACTCGACGAATGATCACGCCAAGCTGCCGAGGGTCGCCCGGCGGTGTGAACGCGGGCACGGACATCCTGAGCCTCACGTCCCCATCCAGAGCGTCGCCTCGCTCCAAAACAAAGCTATCGGTGCGCTGCTCCGCTGCCGTCTGCACCGTGAATCGCTGCCCGCGAGCCTCGATCTCGACGGGAGGAGGCTTGCCGCCGGGCCGCGCTCCGATTGTTGTGAGAGTGACCACGACGGGCTGGTTGCCCGTGCCGGGTATAAAGACAGTGGGCGAGCCGGTGCTCCAGCGGTAGCGGTCGGTTGGGTCGTCGGGGCGCGTCTCGACGTCGTGAAAGCCTGAGATGTAGGGGTGGTGGGCCATGTCGGCCACATCCACCACGTAAGGCTGTTTGACCTGGTACGCAACTGCCCACACAGCTAGCGCCGCAAGCGCAAGCACATAGATGCCTGGCCGCGCGAACGCTCTCCCGAGCGCCAGCGCGCCGTCGCTCAGGCTCTGTACGTACGTGCTCACGTCGACGCCCTCACCAGCCGCTCAACCCAGAATACCAGACCCTGCCACCCTACGACGCCCACCAGCAGCGCCGTGAGCACTCCGCTCCAGCGCCCCCTTGCCCACAGCAGGGCCAGCGCGGCGCCCCCCAGCACGGCGACCGGCAGCGTCGTGAAGAACAGGTGCTTGCCGATCATGTCCATGCGGTAGTTTGCCGCCATGAACAGCGGCAGTATCGCCAGCCACAGCGTGAGCAGCACGAGCGCAAGCCCCGGACGGCGCGTCCGACGCACGACAAAGTACGCCGCGAGGCCTGTCACTGCGAGCAGCAACGGCAGCATCGTCACGACGTAGTCGGCCGTCCAGGTGACCAGTTCGGCAGGGCCGCCCGGCCAGCGGACGGAGCCGCCCCCTGATTCGGCCCCGAGCAGCGCCCTCGCAGAAGCAAACACCGGTTCGACGTATAGCCCGTAATACACCACCACGGCGATGAGCCACCCGCCCGCCACGGCCGCACCGACCTGCCACGCCGCCCGGAAGCGCGCCATTGCGGTAGTCCGTATTGCTAACACGACGGCATACCCCAGCAACACGAGCGTCACAAACACCGCGACTGTCGGGAAGGCAACAATCGCCAGCGCGGCCAACAGGACGGTCCCGATAACGGCTGCGGGTCGCGGCGGCCGGTCGCTCTGGGCCAGCACGAAGGCAAAGAGCAGCGCCGCGAGCCACTGAGTGAAGATTGTCGGCAGGATACCGTAGGCGAACGCCCGGAAGGCAAGCGGCATGAGCGCGTACAGGACCGCCGCCCCTACCGCGGTGCGATAGCCGGCCCTGAGGCGCCAACCGAACCAGAAGGCGAGCGCAGTCACGCTCGAATCCAGCAAGCAGATTAGCCATTTGACTGATGTCTCAAGGTCGAAAGGCAGTAATGCGGCGGGTGCAGCGGCCACATAGAACAACGGCGACTTCGGAATGAGTAGTTCAAGCCCCCACTCGGCCGGTACGCTGCTCAATCCGCCCGGGTAGTACAGCGCCTGCCAGTTGCCCGCGAGCAGCGTCGTGAGCCACTTCATGTGCCAGGGCATGTCGATGATAACAGCCTGAGGCAGGCCCATGCCACCGAAACGCAGAATGAACGCCAGCGCCACCGCAGCCGCTCCGATACGGGCCGCCGTCGTGCCGGCACTCCCCTCCGGCGCCCATCGCCTGAGCAAGCGATCGCCCAGGACCAGCAGGCCTAGCCCGGTGAGCGCCGTCGCGAAGAGTTGCCCCGACGCTGCGGCGAGATCCACCCGACTGACAACGTACAGAACCGCTAGCGCCGCTGCGCCGGCAATCGCCGTGGCAAAGGCCCACGCGTGTGACCGCCTCGGCGCCGCGATTCCCCACAGCGTCCGACCCACAAGCAGGTAAAGGGCGAGCACAGCTCCGCACAACCAGACAACCGGGGCGAGCGCGGGCCAGATGAATCCACCGTCGCCTGCCTGTCGGAACGCGAGCCGGTCGACGCGCACCCCACGCGACTCGCCCGGGGCGGTCTCGTCCCGGTACTGAGGTGCGCGTACCTCCACCACCAGGTCGCGCGAGGCAAGCGCCACCGGGTGCGTCTCGTCCACCGCAACTTCAACCGTCCGCCAGCCCGGCGAAACCTCCTCATCGAACAGCGTCTCGCCGTTCACGATCACCGTCACAGTGGCGGGGCGGGGAACGTCCAGCGTCAACTCCACGGTAAATTGGCGCGAACCGCCGACCCCTGGAAGCGCGATGTAGCCGTAGACGTCCGACCAGCGGTAGGTCGCGCCCGGTTGCTCCAGTCGCGTGTGGAAGTTGCGCACGAACGCTTCGTCGCGCGGGCTGCCCACGTCCACCTCGACCGCGACCGGCCGCTGTGTCAGGAGTACGACGGCGATTGCCAGCGCCACGGGCAGAAGCCACGCTGGCCACCAGCCCAGCAGCCGAACAAGGGCCGAAAGCTCGTCCCGCACAGTACTAATAAGGCGGGGACGCCCAGTCTGATGCTGCGCGCTACTTGAGGCCATAATTGATCCTGTACTGCCACAGCACCAGCGCTTCTACCGCGAAGTACCCGACGACCAGCAGCGGCAGGGCCGCACCCCACCGCCCCCTACGCCATAGCTGTCCGAGCAGCACGCCCGCACCAAGTGCAACGACCGGCAGCGCGAAGAGGGCATATCGCACATAGAGGTTAGCGATCCAGCCCACCAGCGCGAACAGCACGACAGCTACAGCCCACGCGCACACGACCAGAAGTGCGCGCAACCTGTCGCTCGGCGACCTGCCGCTTCCCGTTCGTGCAAACCATAGCCCCATGAAGCCCAGGCCGGCGCCCGCGATGGGCCACACACGGTAATAGGCCCGCGCCTCGTTCCAGAAGCCCTCCAGTCCGCCCGTAAGCCAGTCTCCCCAGTTGTCCACGAAACGTACGATTAGGCCCAGGCTGCGGTCAGACACCGAACCGCCCACGCGCAGGTTCAGCCCGCCCGCCGCCTCCTCGGCGCGGGCCTGCCGTATCTCGCCGAGCGTGCGCAGCATGTCGGGTATGACGTTCACGTAGTAGAGCACGTAGACCGCAAGGAGCGCCACAACAGACGCCCCCGCGGTCCATACTGCCGCCCGGCGCAGACGAGTCTGCCGCCCGAACAGCCACCACAGCACAATCGTTGACGCCACGGCCACGCCCGTAAGCTGCGCGACGCCCGGGTGCGACACCAGTGCGATACCCAGCGCAGTCACCAGCGCCCAGAGCCACGCCCGCGCCGCCGAGACGCCAGTAGGGGTGAGCGTTAGCAGCGCGAACACGCACAGGGCGAAGAACTCCCCGAACACGTTCGACGTAATTCCCCAGGAGTACGGCAGCACAGCCATCGGCAGCAGAAGATACAGCGCCGCGGCCGTCAGCCCAATTCGCGCGCTCGCCGCCAGACGTGAGGCTGCAGCGTAAAGCACGACCCCGCCGAGCGTGCCGATGCCCACCGTGAACAACCGGACGACCAACGGCACGTCGTTCAGCAGCCAACTCAGGGGCAGCATGAAGATGTACGCCGTCGGCAGATAGTAAGTTGAGCGGCCCGCCCACTCGGCCGACTCGATCGTGAACAACAGCTGCCCGGTGCTGACCGTCTCGAACCGGTGTACGTGGAAGCCCAGGTCCACGATGAAGATCTGCGGATGGAGTTGCCCCGCCAGCCGCACCACGAACACAAGCAGCGCCAGCGCGAGCACCATCCTGACTGCCCGGCCGCGCAAGAGCTCCGGCGTCCCCCGAAGCAAACCCAGCATGGCGAGAGCACACAGCCCGACGAAGACTCCTCCCGCGAGGACCGCCTGCGGCCAGACCTCATACCAGCCTCCCGAAGTAAGCCACAGCCGGTCGAACACCAGCAGCGCTCCGGCGAGCGCGCCAACGGCCATTCCACTCGCGAATACGCCTCCCGCACCGAAGCCCAGCAGAGACAGCGTCCAAGCCAGAATGCCGGCCGCGCCCAGTACAGCCGCAAGCACCCGGCCCGGCGGCTCGATGAACAGGTCGGCGCCGGCCCCGGGCGACACGCGCACGTGAGTAAGCACGACGCCCAGCGGCCGGGGATTGGGGTCGGCGGGTGGGATGAACTCATTGGACAGGATGGCGACGTCCAGCGTGCCGTCCTCTAACAGCTCGCGCGGCACGGCAAATCGGTACTCGGTAAGCTCGGGCGGCGGCTGCACGTCGAGCAGCGTGCGCCCTGCCACTTCTACCCTGAGCATTGCGGGCGGCTGGCCCTCGGGCCTGCTGCCGCTCACCGTAAGCGCCACGTCGAAGTCCTGCCTGCCCACCGCATCCAGCACGACGCGAGACTCGCCCCGGCTCCAGCGGAAGCGCAGCGGGTTGTCGCCCTGCATCACCTCGGCCGTGTTGAAGTTGCGCAGGATTGTGCCGTCGGTCTGCGTGCCGATGGGCACGTCGTAAGTAGGCCGCACCTGGTAGGCCGCGACGATCAAGAGCGCTGACAGCAGCAGCGCGGCGACGATGCCCGGGTTGGTCAGGGCGCGCGCCGCTGCATGAACCGGCGAGCGGGCCATTGGGTTGTTGCTTGGACTGTCCTGTATGGAAGACAAGTGGTGCGGCCTACTTGAACGCGTAGTCTATCCTATACTGCCAGAAAACGAGCGCTTCGAAGGCGAAAAACACAGCCACGAGCACGCTCAACGGCAGCCCCCAGCGCCCACGGGTGGTCAGCGAGGCCAGCAGCACTCCGCTTCCGAGCGCAACGATAGGCAGGGCGAAGAGCATGTAGCGCACGAACAGGTTCGCGGTCCAACCGGCCAGCGCCAGCAGGGCCACAGCGAAGGCCCAACCCGCAACCGCCGCGAGCAGAGCGCGTCGACGAAAGTCTTGGCGCCTACGCCTTGCAACGAGCCGGACAAGCCACACGCCGAGCGCCGCGGCAACGACGGGCCAAACGCGGTAGTACGCCTGGAATTCGCCCCAGAAGCCCCTCAGGCCCCAGAGGAGCCAATCGGCGAAGTTGTCGACCTCGCGCTGGAACAGGCCGATGCCCGGGTCTTCCACCGACCCGCCGACTACGTGCACCACCCCCTCGCTGCCGCGCTCGCCTGTTATTCGCACCAGCGAAGCCGCCAGCTCGGGCACGAAGTTGCGAAAGTAGACGACAAACGCGGCCACGCCGGCAAGCGCGTAGGCCGACAGGCCCCGCAGCGAATGTCTCCTACCCTCCTCACTCCGCGCCCACAGGAGCATGGCCAGACAAGCCCCGATTAGCGCCACTGAGAACAGGACAAGCACGCCCGGGTGGCTGAGCAGGGTGAGCATTGCCAACACCGATAGCGCCCAGAAGGCGGGTCGCCGTGGCGTGAGGTGGGGCCCCGAGCCGACGAACACCGCGAGGGCGCACAGGGCGAGGAACTCGCCGAAAATATTGGTCGTGATGCCCCACGAGAAGATGATGACGGAGATGGGGAAGATCAGGTACAGCGCCGCCGAGAACAATCCGGCCCGAACGCTTCGCATGACCCTGGAAGCAACGTAGAAGACCGGAAGCGCGCCCAGCGTGCCTGCTGCGACCGTAAAGATCCGGATCGCCAGACGGTCGTCGCCCATAAGCCAGTGCAGTGGCGCTATGAACAGCGAGGCTGTCGGCAGATAGAACGTGCTGTGCCCCGTGCCCCCGAATTCGGCGGGCTGCGTGGTGAAAAGTAGCTGCCCGCGCTCAACCATCGCCAGGATATTGGCGTGGAAGCCGAGGTCGTACACGAAGATGCCCGGGTGCAGCTGCCCCGCCAGCCGTACCGCGAACACCACCAGCACCAGCGTTACGAGCGCCCGCCGCACCGCCGGCGACCACGGCACGCCGCCGGCCGCTATCAGCCAACCGCCAACCCACCAGCACAACGCGGCAACCACCGCGCCCACCAGCAGAGCCTGCGCCCACGCCCACGGCCAACCGCGCTGGGTGAGCCAGAGCCGGTCGAACGCCAGCAGGCCCGAAGCTAATAATGATAGCAACGCGCCGGCCAGCCCAACGGTACCCGCGCCCCAGCTCATGAACGCCAGCAACAGGCACAACAGCCCCACCGCCCCGGCGAGCGCCGCGATAGTCCCGGCGTGAGGCTCGACGAACAGGTCGGAGCCGGCGCCCGGGTCCAACCGCACGCGCAACAGGATGATGCCAAGCTCGCGCCTGTCGCCCGGAACGGTGAACGAGTTGGTGTCCATGCGAAGCGCAACGCTGCCGCCTGTTACCGCTTCGCGCGGCACGCGAAACCGGTGCTCGGAGATGCCCGGGGGCACTGTCGTGTCGAGTAGAACGGTGTCGCCCGCTCTCAGACGCATGGTAGCCGGCGGCGCTCCCTCCGGCCGCGAGCCGTTCACCATGACGACCGCGTCGAAGTCCTGGTGGCCCACGCCGTCGAAGTAGATGTACGACGCATTGCCCGCCGACCAGCGGAACCGGGTGTAAGGCAGCCCCGCGTCCGGCGGGGTGAACTCGGCGTCGTGGAAGCCCGAGATCAGGCCGCGGTCGTAGGGCACGCCAGGGGCGACGTCGTACGACGGCCTGACCTGGTATGCGGCAACCGACAGAACTGCCATGAGCAGCACGCCGAAGTAAACGCCCGGGTTGAGCAGGGCCGCAGCCGCTCGCTGCGTGCTCATCGCCCGGCGTGGCCCACGGCAGGCCCGCGCCTGTACACGGTCACGTGCTCGTTCGACCAAACTGCAGGTGCGCCCGCATACCCGTAGTCGGCCGGGTCCTCCCTGGTCCAGAGGATGGCGTATTCGGGTGGGTTCGCCGGGTCGAGCGGGCGGATCTCCTGCCCCATCGCAAGCCGCGCATCGCCGTACTGGGTGCGCCCGTCCAGCATGTATCCGAGCGCCGCCGGGTACCCGCCGCTGACCCGCACCGATGGGTCGCCCCCGGTGATAGGGTCGGTGCGCGGGCTTGCAAGCAATACCGATGCGCCGCGCGGAATCACCTGCTCAAGCTCGGTCACCTGGCGCGGAGCAAGCCGGTAGATGCGGTCGGCGCCGAAGTCCTGCGCGAGTATGAAGTCGTCCACCACCTTGGCCACGGGGTCGGTCGAGCGCCAGTCGAAGTCTGTGCGCTGCGGTCCGCTCAGGTTCTCCAGGTGCACCAGCACGTATTCCACGTCGAGGGCGTACAGCACGTCGAGGCTGCGCGGGCAAGGGAAGCAGTCTTCCGTCTCGAGCACGACCGCCGAGTAGGCATAGGGTCTGATGGTCGTGCTGGCGTTGATGGTCTTGTGCCAGTGGTAGACGCTGTAATACTGATACAGGTTGGCCATCTCGACGTTGGGGTCGCCCGGCCGGTAGTAGGTCATCGGGTACTCGACGATGACCGTGTCGGGCTGCTCGCCCAGCCAGCGGTAGGCAGGAGGCACGGCGCCCCGCGTGCCCACCGCAGCCATGCTCACGGGCACCGTCCAACTCTCGACCGCAGGAAGAATAGCGAGCACGACTGCCAGGGCAGGCACGGCCCACCGTGGGCGCGCCCCACGCCCCTCCCGACGAGCCAATTGGTCGAGGAAGAAGTGCGCGCCGATCCCTGCCAGCACGGCCAGGGCGAGCGCGGTCAGCACGCCGATGCGGGCCACGACGCGCATGCTCTGGAACCCCGGCACCCATTCGTGCAGGATCAGGTAGGGCAGCGGTATAATGCGCCGGATCGCGTTGGGGTCGTAATTGTCGGGCGCGTAGGTGATCTGCAGGCTTGGCCCAAGCGAGAGCAGCGCACTCAACAGGGCAATCAGCACGAAGAACGCCACGTGCTTGCCCAGCCGCCCGTACTGCGCCCGCACGTCCGCCGGTTGCGATGGAGACACACCCCGGCGCCTGCCGCGCAACACCGCCACGACCGCCACGATCGACAGTACCACTACCGTGATGCCGGGGAACGCCGCCCGCTCGATCGCCCACGGACCTTTGTCGGCGAACGGCTCGAGCAGCGCACGCAGCAGCGGATTGCCCCGGAACATGCCGAGAAAGCTGCTGAGAGTGTTAGAGAAGCGCTCGACCTCGAACAGGTTGCGCGTGAATTCGTACCCTCCCTGGAGCAGTACGTAAGGCACAGCGACGGGTGCCATGACGAGCGCCGCCACGACTCCCGCGGCAACAAGCTGCCCCACCAGCCTGCGGCTGACCCGCTTGCGCTCGATCACCCCGTAGAACACGAAGAAAAGCCCGACCAGCATTGCGGAGTAGAACGCGAGGTAGTGCCCCGACAGTGCCTGCAGCACGAACAGCCCGCTCAGCGCCCATGCCCACTTCCACATGCCCGTCCACAGCAATTTGTACGAGGCGACCAGCAGCAGCGGCATCCACTGCGTGTTGATCAGCGTCTGGTGCGGCAGGTGGTTCAACCGGTAGAAGCTTAGTGCGAACGCCGCCCCCGCCACGAACCCCGCCCAGCCGCTGCCCGTCAAATCGCGCACGAGCAGCCACGCGCCGTAGCCCGACAGGACGAACGTCGCGAGCAACAGCAGGTTGTGGCTCAGCACCGGGTTGCCGGTGATGTAGTACACAGGGGCGGCGAGCACAGCTTCGGTGAACGACAATTCGTCGAACGCCAGCACTCCCTGAAACGGGTGCATTGTGTTCGCGTTGAACAGGTTCAGCGGGTCGGTCACCAGCACGTGCGCCTGCCAGGCCATCGCCCACACGCTATACAGCGGGTCGCCCTTGTCGATCACGTAGCCGCCAAGCTGAGGGAACAGCGGCCAAGTGGCTACAATACTTAGCAGCGCGAAGGCGGCAAGCACGACCAGGTGAGGCATCAGTCGCCGCAACGCAGACAGGCGAGGCGACACACCCGCTTCGGCCCGCTCTGGTTGCGCGGCTGGTGTCTCCGGTGCGACTGGAGTAGGTTCTGCTTGCTCGATCATGCGCTTAGAATCACGCGTCTCGTCGCTCAAGGCGCTCGGCGACCGCGCCTGTCACGTATAGCAGAGTACGCGCGCCGCCCTCCCAACGAAACTCGCGCGCCACGAACTCTGCGCCATTACGGCCCATCGAGCGTGCAGCCTCAGGGCTGGACAGAAGCCTGGCCGCCGCATCGCCCAGGTCTTCAGGACTTGCGGCGGTAAGGTAGCCGTTCCAGTTGTCGCGCACCGTGTCGCACGGGCCTCCCTCCGCCACCGACACGACAGGCAGCCCCAGCGACATCGCCTCGATCACCGACAGCCCGAAGCTCTCCTCGCGCCCGGTGTGAACGTAGACGTCACCCAGGGCGAAATAGGCCGG
>DASTEB010000322.1:0-4333 GCA_035710025.1 Chloroflexia bacterium | reverse complement strand
TCAAGGTCGACCCGCAGGGCGGCGACGTGCTGCCCCACATCTACGTCGAAACCTGGAAGGACGGCGAGATGCGCCCGCTGTGGCACGGCTCGCCCCGGCCCGCGCCCGCGCTCTCGGTGGCGGTTGCCCCGGTGGGCAAGGCCGGCAAGCCCCTGCTCGCCGTGCTCGAGAGCAGCGACCTCGAGGTCGAGCAAGGACCCGGCAGGCTCGCGCTCTGGGAGTGGACGGGCGGCTTCGGCTATGAGCTTGCCGGTACGGTGCCCGGCACCTACAGCGCCCTGTGGTCGGACGGCAGGGTGCTGCTCATGCGCTAGCGTCTGATATCACAGAAGGGGGACCTCATAGAACAGCACCAGATCCACGCCGTCAACGACGACGGCCGCGAAGTAAATAGACCGCAGCGAGCCACTCGCACGCATACACAGAAGCAAAATCGCCGCGCCCCGAATCTAGCCTCCGGCGCACGCATGAAATGAGGAGAAAGGAAATGAACATGACCCTGAGGAAGTTCCTCGCGGGCGCGAGCCTGGCCGCCGCGCTCACGCTGGGCGTCGCCGGTTGCGACCTGGGCGTGCCGACTCCGACGCCCGCCCCTCCCCCGCCGGCAAGTGCCACTACGGCCGCCCAGCCCACCGCAACGACGGCCGCGCGGCCCACGAGCACCACGGCCGAGGCCACCGCCACCACCGCCGGCCAGACCCTGCCCACGCCCGAAGTGGCTGATCCGGGCATCACGCCCGCGGTGCGAGCCGCCATCCGCTTCGCCGACTACAACCTCGAGCCGACCACCGTCGACCCGGTGCTCCAGCCCTACACGGTCGAGCCGGGGCTGGCCAACGTGGAGAACGCGGGCGACTTCGAGCTTTCGCCCGCCGCGCAGGCGCTGATCGAGCAAAACGCCTTCGCCGCGCAGTTCCCCTCCGGCGAGCAGTACCTCCAGTTCTACCAGCTTTACGAGGACGGGCGCTACAGCGAGAAGCCGGTGTTCATCACCACCGACTCGGTGCTGCACGCCTACCACCTGATGTTCGACAAGGTGCTGCGCACCACCGAGACCAAGTACCTTATCGCGGACCTGCATCTGCTCAACGCCGCCATGCTTGAGGTCACGCAGACTCAGTACAACGAGCTGAAGGGCACCGCCGACGAGAACGCCGCGCGGCGCAACCTGGCTTACTTCGTCGTGGCGTCGCGCCTGCTCGACCCCACCGCCCCCATCCCCGCCGAGGTGCAGGCGGAGGTCACGCAGGAGCTGAAGAACATCAGCGAGCACGCGGGCCTCACGCCGTCTGCCGTGATGAACATCGGCGGCGACCCCAACGATCAGTTCATGGAAGACTTCGGGCAGTACAAGCCGCGCGGTCACTACACCCGCTCGCCCGAGCTTGAGAAGTACTTCCAGGCGATGATGTGGTACGGGCGCATGACCTTCCGCCTGAAAAGCCCCAGTGAGACCCAGTCGGCCCTGCTGCTGATGGAGGCCCTGCAGAACGCGACCACCGCGGCCGACCGCCCGGCAGCCGAGGTGTGGGCCAATATCTACGAGCCGACCGCCTTCTTCGTCGGCGGCTCCGATGACCTTACCTACCGCGACTACGCGCCGCTCGCAGCGCAGGTGTACGGCGAGTCGCCCGACCTGGCCGAGTACGCGGACGATGCGAAGCTCGAGCAGTTCCGCATGGCAGCCGAGAAGCTGGCGGCTCCGCGCATCAACTCGATGTTCGTGTATATCGACGAGGACAAGGAGCAGGTCACCAAGGGCCTGCGCATGATGGGCCAGCGCTTCACGCTCGACGCCTACGTCTTCGGCCAGCTTATCTGGCGCGAGGTGGGCACGTTCGACCCGGGCGACTTCAGCAAGCAGCGCTGGCTGCCCAAGGGCCTGGACGTGGCCGCCGCCTTCGGCTCCGAGGAAGCCTACAAGATCCTCGACGAGATGGGTGAGGTGAACTGCCCCTTCAGATGCGTCAACTACCCGAAGCAGATGGAGAAGGTGCGCGGCGAGATAGCCTCGCTGCCCACCACCCAGTGGACCGAGAACCTCTACTGGTCGTGGCTCTACACGTTCCACCCGCTCCTTGAGCCCAGGGCAGCGGACAGCGGCTACCCCAGCTTCATGACCAACCAGGCCTGGACGCGCAAGAACCTCAACACCGTGCTGGGCAGCTGGACCGAGCTCAAGCACGACACCATCCTCTACGCCAAGCAGGTGATGGCCGAGGCAGGCGGCGGCCCGCCCGAGCAGACCGTGGGCTACGTCGAGCCTGAGCCTGAGTTCTACGCTCGCGTGGCCGCCCTGGTCGGCATGACCCGCGACGGTCTGCTCGCTCGCGGCCTGCTCGAGAAGCCGCAGGGCGAAGAGGTGCCTGCCGACTACCGAGCGCTTCAGGACCTGCAGGACCTCGCCCTCGACCTGAAGCACATCAGCGAGAAGGAGCTTGAGGGCAAGGAGCTTTCCGCCGAGGAGTACGACCTGATCAAGTTCTACGGCGCAAGGCTCGAGCGGATCACCGCGGCCGCGGCCGATCCTGTCGAGGAAGGCCAGGCCGGAGTAGACCTGAACGATCAGGACGCGGCGGTCGTGGCCGACGTTGCGACCGGCATGGACCAGGCTCTGACCGAGGGCACGGGCCGTATCATGGAGATCTACGTGGTGTTCCCCGTGCAGGGCAAACTGCACATCGGCCGCGGCGGTATCTACAGCCAGTACGAGTTCGTGCAGCCCACGAGCAACCGCCTGACCGACGAGCAGTGGCGCCAGCGCCTCGACCAGGGCCAGATCCCGCCCATCGGCGACTGGAAGATCTACATCGCGAAGTAACCCGCAAAGGGGGTAGGGAGAAGGCAGAAGGCAGTAGGCAGTGTGGCGGATGACGTCCTACTGCCTACTGCCTTCTGCCCTCTGCCCTCTGCCTACTTACGTAGTGCAAACAATTGACCCGCTTCCCCTCGGGGTCTATAATGCTCACCCACAGGCCGCACCGGGCCACCTGCCCCCGTGCTCGCCGGCCTGAAATCGCGGCCACGTAGCTCACCCATGCAGAGGAGAAAGCCCAATGAAACCGTCTATCAGCCGCCCGCGTGCCGCGCATAACGGCATCGCGGCTTCCAACGCTCCCCGCCACCGGGGCGTCCGCGGATGGGGCGCGCTCGTCCTCACCGGCGCGCTGGCCCTTGCCGCCCTGGCATCTCCCGGCGTGCTCTCGGCCGGGCAGCCGTCCGGCGAGCGCACCGACCGCGCAGCCACGCAATTCGCCGCCCCTGGCGCGCAAGAGGGCCGCACCGCCGACCCGCGCGAGGGCGCGCAGCCCGAAGGGGCGCAGGCATTCGCCGACGTTCCAGAATCCAACCCATTCTACTTCAACGTACAGAACATCTATAACGACGGTATCGTCAACGGCTACCCGTGCGGCGGGCCGGGCGAGCCTTGCGACGTCGAGAACCGCCCCTACTACCGGCCGGGCGGCAGCGTGACCCGCGCACAGATGGCCAAGTTCACCGACCTCGCCCGCAAGAACGCCACCATCGACGTCTATACTGCCAACCGCCCATACGCCATTCGCGGCACCAGCGACGCGCCCGCAGGCCTGGGTCTCGCTGGCCGCACCGGAGGTACCGGGACGCGCAACGCCAACGAGATCAACGCGGGTACCTACGGCTACGGCAGCGGCACCTCTAGCTCCACCGTGGGCAGCATAGGCGTGCTGGGCGTGAGCCAGAACGACAACGGCGCGTGGCTGCTGTCCAACTCGGGCACCTACTACGGCCTCTACGTACAGCGTAACGGCGCGCGCTTCGAGCGCAACAACGCCGGGTGGATCGGCGCGACCGTGTACGTGGACGGCCAGCTTCAGGTCACCGGCGGCTGCACCGGTTGCGCGCTCAACCAGATCATGGTCAACACCTCCGACGCCGACCTGCACGTGGGCGACGTGGTCGTGCTCGAAGCAGGCGCAGCTGCCGCCGCCGAGGTGAACGGCACCCCGGCGGCGGGCGTCGAGGCGGCGGCCGAGGCGTATAACAGCGGCGTGGTCGGTGTCGTCACAGGCGGCTACACCCTGGGCGACGAGTCGGCCGCCGAAGGCTCGGCTGCGCGCTCGGGCGGGCCGAACGAGAGCGTCAAGACCATAGCCCCCGGCCGGTACATGACCGTGGCGACCGAGGGCGTGGTCAAGATGGTCAAGGCCGACGCGACCGCCGCCCCCATCCGCACGGGCGACCTGCTCACCACCAGCGGCTCGGCCGCGGGCGCCGCCATGAAGGTGGCCGACAAGGCGCAAGCCTTCGGCGCTGTGCTCGGCAAGGCCCTGGGCAACCTCGAGTCGGGCACCGG
>DASTEB010000321.1:0-3801 GCA_035710025.1 Chloroflexia bacterium | reverse complement strand
TACGTGGCCGAACCCGTAGCTTATGCCGCGCAGGGGCGTGCCGTCGGCCGGAAGGGTCATGGACGGTATGCCGCCGCAGGGACCTACGCCAAGGGTGTAAGAGCGCCGGATCATGTTGCCGATCACCCCAGTGCTCACACGCTCAGGCTCGCCCTCCGAGTAGGTCAGGTCGAGCAGACTGCCGGGGTCGGCCTCCAGCACGCGGGCGGTGAGCGGCATCCCGATCATGTCGTTCAGCAGCACATCTAGCTCGGCCCGGCTCAACTCCCAGAAGGTGATCTTGCCTTCCTGCAGGGCGAACTGCTTGCTCACTGTGTAGCTCACCTCGCGCCCGTCCACTGTCCTGTGCCCTAGCAGCATCACGTCACCCGACCTCGCGCCCAGCAGCGGCTTGTCGGCGAACAGGCTCGCGCTGTAGGAGGACGACACTATGGTGTGGTCCTTCGTGAGGTCGGCCATGTTGGGGCTGCTCGAGATGGCGGCGGCGATGGCGGCGGGTGGAGGCAGCAGGGGCATCCTGTCCTGCGCGCCCCATACTCCCCACAGCTCGCCCGACATCGCGAGGTCGTCCCCGGCGGCTGTCGTGCCGTCCACCGCGATGGGGATGCGGTAGCGGGCGCCGTCCTCGCCGATCTGCACGGGGCAGGTGAAGTGCCAGACGGCCGTGTTCCGGTCGCCCGGCTCCTGCTCTTCGCGCAGGTCGCACTGCACCTCGGCCCCGCCGGGTGGCGACAGGGTCATGCCGTTGATGCGCACCACGCGCCCGGCCTGCTTGTCCTCGTCGTTCGGCATCGTGCGCCCGCCGGCGCGGTCGAGCTTGATCTGCCCCTCTATCTGCCCGGCGCCGCGGTTGACTGCGTACTCGAACCGTTCGTACAGAGGCACAAGGCCCAGGTAGCCTACCGAAAGTTGAGGCGGCAGGCCCTGCGTCTCGAACGCTACCTGGCCCGGCTCGCGCCCGCCCGGCACGAACGCGCCCGCAGGCTCGCCCAGCCTGCTCACGAACACCTTGCCGAGGGCTTCGCCTATCGCGCCGTCGTACTGGGCGTACAGCCGTCCGTTGATCAGCACGTTCCACGGCCCGTTACCCGGGTTGCCCGTGCTGTCCGACGTGATGAGCACGCGCTGCCCGTCGGCGCCTACCAGTTCGACCGCCCAGTCGGGGTAGTCGTCGGTCCAGGCGTTGCCGCCGAGCAGCCGCTGGGTGGGGTAAAGCCTGTCGAGCGAGGCCACGAGCGCGACCACATCCCCCGCGCTCACCAGGGCCTCGCCGTCGCGGCGGTAACCCTCGCCTTCCTTCTTTAGCTGCTGGTAGTCAAATATCCAGCTTCCCAGGCCAATCCACCTGTAGAGGTAATCGATCGAGGCAACCTCCCAGTCGGCCCTGATTTTGCGCGCATCGCCGCTGGGCTGGGTTATATCGGGCATAGCGGGGTCGGCGGGGTCCCACGCGTAGGGTGAGGCAGCCCCGCTGCTCTGTGTGGTGGGAGTGGGCGGCGGCTGCGGTCCCATAGTGCACCCCGCCAGCAGCACTGCGGCCAGCATGACGAACAGGCGCCGTCTCATCGGTATGCTCCTCCTGTGATGGCTGCGTCCCCGGCCCCTATATTGTACCGCCGTCGCGCCCTGTGTGGAAGCCCTACGCCATATCATAGTTGGCTTTGACACGCGAGCGCTGCCCGCAATATACTCAAAGATACACACCGCCGAGCTTCTTCCCGCAAGCTTCTCTCCGGTGGACCCCCTCGGCGGCCCCCTTTTTCCGGTTCGGATGGGCCGCCGCTATTACAGCAGTAGACAGCGTTGTCGCGAAAGGAACGTGGTGTGCAACACGACACCGAGCAGGCTTTACAAATTGCACCGCTCACGCACGTGGCCCGGAGCACCGGGCAGGTGTACAAGCGCGAGCCTGAGGTCGAGCGCCAGATCCAGGAGGCGCTCTCCCTGCCGCCCTCGCAGTTGGCCCAGCGCGCAGCCGCCCGCGAGGGCGAGCCGGGCTACCTCAGCGCCGAGGCGCTCGTCTTCCTTATCCGGCAATTCCACCGTCAGGGCGACGAGCGCACGGTGAACGACCTGTCGGGCGCGCTCGTGCGCAGGTGCGAGTCGTACGTGGGGCGCAAGCTGTACCACGTCGGCACGGCTCTGCTGGAGGAGTGCCGCGACCAGGTAGTGCTCAGGCTGTTCGAGCGCTTGCTCGACTTCGAGAGCGACCGGGGCGACTTCCTGCAGGTGCGCTTCTGGGCGTTCCTCAACCGGCTCATCACCGACGTCGCGTCCTCCTACGCCGGGCTGCGCGACCAGATCGCGAGCAGCGTGTCGCCCGCCTGGGTGCACGGCGGCGAGCTGAGCGAGGGCGAGCGTGAAGACGGCGTGGGATACGTACCCGAGCCGGTGTCGGACGACCACGTGGACACGGGGCTTCTCGTGCGGGAGGCGCTTGCCCAGCTCGAGGAGCCGCACCGCACGGTGTTCGTGCTGCGCTACTACCAGGGTTGGCCCGTGGAAAGCAAGCACCCGGGCGAGCCAACCATCAGTGGACATTTTGGCGTGACCTCGCGCACAGTACGCAACTGGCTAACGACGGCCGAGAAGCGGCTGGCCGAGTGGAGAGAAGAAAGAATATGAACCGGAACAACGATGTGCGGCCATTGCCGCTCGAAGAAGTGCTCGACGAGTACGTCATGGCGGTGGGCCAGCCAAGCCACCCGGCGCTGGTCGAGTGGGTGGCGCGCTACCCTCAGTACACGGACGAGCTGACCCGCTTCACCGTCGAGTGGGCCAGGGTTGAGCACGCGCCCGACGCCCCTGCCGAATCCCCGTCGCAGATCGAGGCAGCGGTGCAGCGCCACATGGCCCTGCTGCGCGAACAGGGGCTACTGCGCTCGGTGGAGAGCGCGGCTGAGATCGCGGGGCTGGTGGAAGAGGCCGAGGCGAAGGGGCTGACGAAGAAGCAGCTTGCCGAGAGGATCGGAGTGAGCGTGCCTCTGCTCACCAAGCTCGACCGCCGCCTGATCCGCTTCGCCTCGATCCCCGGCGAACTGGTGATGCAGGTCGCCTCGGCCCTGAGCAGCCGGTTTGACGCCGTGGCGGCGTACCTGCAAGGCGAGCCTCTGCTGGCCCGGGCGGTGAGCTACAAGGCCGACGAGGCGCCCACGCTGCCCGAGCAGCAGGACTTCGCCGAGGCCGTGCTGGACGACGCCGCGCTCACCCCTGAGCAGCGGGCCGAGCTACTGAAGCTCGCGGGCGAGCAGGGCTAGGCCGGGGGCCGGGGCAAGAGAGCGTGGGACACTGGTCTGACGTCCGCAGGAGGGCGCGCGCCGCACGCGCCGGGGTGCTGTCGCGCCCCGAGTGCTCCCTGGCCGAGCCTGCGCCCGCCGGCGACTTCCTCGCCGAGGCGGGCGCCGCCCTTTCGGTAGAGTATTACCCTCTGTCGCCCACCGACCCGCTGCTGTACGGCGCGGAGGCGTGGATCGAGGTGTCAGGCGGCGAGGCGTCGGTGTATTACAACCGCGACGTGCCCGAGTGGAAAGCCGCCTTCTACGTGGCGCACGAGTTGGGCCACCTGCTGATGCACGCAGGCTCGCCCGGCTGCCACGAGGCAGACCTCGATATCGAGGCGGCAGAGACCGGCACCCAGTCGGCCGAGAAGCGCGTCGAGGGCTACGGGCCGCGAGAGCGGCGAGAGCGCGAGGCAAACGTATTCGCCCGCGAATTGCTTCTGCCGTCTGACCTGTTGCGCCGCCTGTTCGTGGACGAGGGGCTGAACGCCGGGCAGATCGCGTTCCGGCTCGGCCTGCTCCC
>DASTEB010000320.1:0-5777 GCA_035710025.1 Chloroflexia bacterium | reverse complement strand
CGGGCGCTTCGCCCTGCGGCGCGTGGTCGTCGGGGGGGACGACCACCCACTCATGTTCGCGCTCAAGGTGTGGCTGGGGTACGACCCGCTGCGCGACCTGCCGCTGCTGGGCCGGCTGACCGACCGCAAATGGCGGAAGGGGTCGGCGTTGTGAACGGCATGACCACCACGGTCGTCATCCCGACGCTCAACCGGCCCGCGATGGTGCGCCGCTGCATCGAGAGCATCCTGCGCGGGGAAAGACAGCCCGAGCGCATAGTGGTGTGCGACCAGAGCGCGGGCGCGGCGGCTTCGGAGACGAGGCGGCTGGTGGAGGGCGTGACGGCGCGCGGGGTGCAGGTGGCGTATCTGCACCTGCGCGCGCCTTCAGCATCGGCCGCGCGCAACAGGGGACTCGATGCCGCCCGAACCGACCTGGTGGCCTTTATAGACGACGATTGCACGGCTGATGAGCGGTGGCTGGCCGCGCTGGTGGGAACCTATGAGAGCGTGTCGGACGACGTGCCGGTGTCGGCGGTGACGGGCAGGGTGCTGCCTATGCGTGGGGGCGGGGGAGGCGTGGCGGTGTCGTCGCGCACCTCGACCGAGCGCCGCCTGTTCAACGGACGCGACGGCAGTATGGAGCGGGGCGAGTGGGCGCCGTGGGACGCGGGCACCGGGGGGAACATCCTCGCGCCGCGCACCACCATGCTCGCGATCGGTGGGTTCGACCCGAGCCTCGGGCCGGGCAGCGCGGGCGCGGCGGCCGAAGACATCGACCTGCTTTACAGGCTGGCGCGCATGGGCACTATCGTGTACGAGCCTGACGCCGTGGTGTACCACCCGCTGAGCACCCACCGCGCCCGCCTGCTGAGCCGCTACCGTTACGGGCGGGGCATGGGCGCCATGCTGGCCCGCCATCTCGCACGCAAAGATCCGGCGGCCCGGCAATTGCTCTTACTGTACGTGCGCCACCAGGGTGCCCAGGCGCTGAGGCGCGGCGTACTGGGGCCGGTTGAGACGCTGCTCTCGTTGGCAGGGGTGTCGGTGCCCGTAACACGTTACTGGGCAGGCACGCTGCGGCAGCGCAGAGAGCAGTAGAGCCAGGCCGTGGCGCCGGGGGAAGAATAACAATATGGCAAAGAACGGGCGGAGTGACAGTCCGAAAGTGTCGATAATAGTGCCGTCGTGGACGGGGGAGATCAGCCGCCTGGAGCAGAGCATCAGGCAGCAAACGTTCAAGGATTACGAACTTGACGTAGTGACGGGGGTAAGCCCGGCGGCCCGTGCGCGCAACATCGGCGCGGCCCGCACGCACGGCGACATCCTGCTGTTCATAGACGACGATGCGTTCTTCGGCAACCCGCACGTGCTCGAGCGGCTGGTGAAGTTGCTGGAGAGCGACCCGCGCATGGGCGTGGTCGGCACGTCCAAGCTGGCGCCGAAGACGGCTTCGCGCTTCCAGAAGGCAGTGGCCCGGCAGGTGCCCCGGCAGGTGTACCCGGTGCTGCCGAAGGACACAATCAGCAACCCGCCCCTCGACAGGTACGGCTTCACCGCGGTGAGCACCACCTGCTGCGCCGTGCGGCGAGAGGCGTTCGATGCGGTGGGCGGGTTCGACGAGGGCCTTACCACCGGCCCCGAGGACACCGATTTCTTCTACCGGCTGAGGCGCGAGGGCTATAAGATAGGCGTGGCGGGCAACGCATGGGTGTACCACGACCCGCCCGCCAACCTGCGCGACCTGCTGCGCAAGAGCTTCTGGTACGGGCTGGGGCACGCGCTCGAAGCGCGCAAAAGCCCAGAGCGGCGCATGGACGTGCTGGCGCTTCACCGCTGGTACGGGCCTGTGCTGCTGGTGGGTGCTGTGCTCTTCTTCCCGTTCGCTTTCTTCGTCCACCTGTATTTCGATCCGGTGCGCAGGATCGAGATCAGGTTCAGCCCGTACAAGACCCTGTCCAGCTACGCGGTGCTGCTTGGCTACGCGTACGGCTGGTACAGGGGCAAGCCAGGCAAGGCCGCCACTACGTATATGGGCCGCAAGGGCGCGGCCGCCCCGACAGATGTTGAGCGCGTCCCCGAGAGCGAGGAGGCAAGCGCGGGCGCCGCCGAAGACGAGAGCACAAACGAGGTCCCGGCGCTGGAGAGCGCACCGGCGGGGCGCAGGTAGCGCCGCGGCGAGGCGTGCCGGAGCGATACCGCAGGGAGCAGCGGTATACGGAACCGGGACCGGGCACAAGGTGACACAACCATTGGAAACTGGAACGGGCGCGGCCCGCACTGCCACCGCGGCAGCCCCCGCCGTGGCAAACGGGCAGGAACAGACGGAACTTCCCGCGCCGCCTCCGACCCCCGAGGTCGAGATCGCGAGCGTGGGCAAGCACGCGCTGTTGATGGTATCCTCCACCATCTTCATCGCGCTGCTCAACTATGCGCTCAATATCATCCTCGGCTGGACGCTGCCTATCGAGGAGTACGGGCGCGTGGGTGTGAGCCAGACGCTGATTTTCATCTGCGTGTGGTTCGTGTCCGCCGGTTTCCCACTGGTGGTCACCGGGGCGATAGCGCGGGCGCAGTCGATGCGAGACGAGGCGTCGGCCGCCGAGGCCGCGCAGCAGGCGTGGCGCACGTTCAAGAGCGCGTGGCTCGCGGGCAGCGTGCTGTCGCTGGCCGTGGTGGCGCTGCTGGTGGGGGCGTTCTACACGGGAGTACTGCCCCTGGAGCCGGTGTACGCGCCGCTGATCGCGATGGTGGCGGTAACGGTTGGCTCGCTGGGCATAGGATCTGTGCCGAGTGCGGCGCTGCAGGGGCTGTTCCGCTTCGGGCAATTGGCCGGGGTCAAGGTGTTCGAGGCGACGGTGAACATCGTGGTGAGCGTGGCGCTGGTGCTGCTCGGGCTCGGCGCAGCGGGGGCGCTTGGCGGGTTCGCGCTGTCGGCGGCGCTTGCGGGCGTGGTGAGCGTGTGGCTGCTGCGCGACCGGCGCTTCTGGCGGGTACGAGGCTGGGGAGACCTGAGCGCGCTGCGGCAGGCCGTCCCGATGACCTTCGCGGTGTTTGGGGGCGTGCTGCTGACGAATATCGACGTGCTCGCCATCAAGTTCCTCACCCCGTCGCTCCAGTCAGACGCGCTGTCCGGGGCGTACCAGGTGGCGGCGGTGCTGGCGCGGGCGCCGTTGTTCGTGGGCACCGCGCTGGTGAGCACGTTCTACCCGCGGCTGGCGCAGGACGCGCGCGACACGCATGACGTCGGGCACACCCCTCGGCCCTCGGCGCGCGAGCTACTGCGCTGGATTATGCTGGGCGTGCTGCCCATCAACGTGATTATCGCGGTGGCGGCGCCTGCGGTGGTGCTGTTCTTCTTCCCCGGGCACTATGCTTCGTCGGCCTCGCTGCTGGTCGTACTGGCCGCGGGCAGCGGCTTCCTGGTGGTGGCGAGCGCTCTGGCGGCCATATTGCAGGCGGAACGCCGCGCGGGGGTGCCCGCGCTCGTCATGACGGTGGCAGTGTCGTTCGAGATAGCGAGTCTGTTCCTGCTGGTGCCCGCCTTCGGGCCGATGGCGGCGGCGGCCTCGGCTGCGCTGATGAGCGCGCTGGCATGTACGTTGCTCTTGTGGTACTGCAGGCGCATGGACATAGCCCCGCGCGGGCTGTGGCGACACGCGCTGTCGCTCGCGTGGCTGGGCGCGCTGGTTGCTCCACTGGCGGTGTTCGGTGGCGAGTGGGGCAGGGTGCCCGTAGCCCTGTGGGTGACAGGCGCGGGGTTGCTCTATGCGGGTATGGTGCTCGCCCTCAACCTTGTGAGCGCGGGCGAGGTCGCCTGGCAGATCCCCCGGAGCATGGGGGGCGCGCTCGGGACGGCTGCGCGGCGAGCGGTAGGGGTGGCGGCCTGGCTGAACCGGATCGGGCCGAGGTTATAGAGAGCGGCAGGACAACGGGATAATAGACAAAGTAAATATGGACGATATCACACAGGTTAACATACAGACCGCAGAGAGGCCGGGCGCGACCCGGCCCGCATCGAGGGGCTACGTGCCCGCGGAAGACGTGGTTGTAAGCCGCGCGCCTGAGCGTGGGGGTTTTGTGCTGCCGATGGCCGTGGCGCTGGTGCTGTTCGTAGGGTCACTGCTGCTCAACTCTCTGCGCACCATGCAGGCCGTTGACCTGACGGCCGACGAGACCACCTACGCCATCGAGAGCGTGGCGATGCACCGCGTGGGCACGACACGGTGGAACGGCGCGCCGTTCTACGTCCACCCGCCCCTGTTCTTTCTCACCGAGGGGCTGGCGTACAAGGCCGTGGGGGTGGGCAACAGCCCCTTCTTCGACAGGCTGATGGGCGAGGGCTACGTGTCGGGCGAGCCGCTGCTGGCGGCCGACGCGCCGCTGACCGAGGACAACATGCTGCGGGCGGTGGAGATAGGCCGCTACCTGAACGCGCTGTACGGCGCGCTGCTTGCGGTGGTGATCTTCTTCCTCGGCAGGGCGCTGCACAGCTGGCAATTGGGGCTGTTGGGCGCTGTGGTGTTCGCGCTCGACCCCTACGTGGTGTGGCGGCACCACTTCAACTACCTGGAGCCTCTCGCCACGCTGCTGGGCGTGCTGAGCATCTTCATGTATTTCCGGGCGTTCACCGCGGCGCCGGGCACTGGTAGGCGGCGCTATCTGCTGCTGTCGGGCCTGTTCCTCGGGTTGGCGATGCTGTCCAAGGAACTGGCGGTGCTGTTCTTCGTGGGCATGGCGGCCCACTGGCTGCTGTTCCGGCGCGTGCGCTTCGGGGAGCTGCTGCTGCCGTTCGGCGTTGGGATAGCGCTGTACGCGCTGTTCCCCCTGTGGACCGCGCTGAGCGGCACGTTCGACATCTGGTGGGAGACCAAGACCTGGCTGATCCGCCGGATCACGGGCGTGCTGCAGGACTCAGGCATCGCGCGGCCTGGCGTGTCGCTGCTCAACACATTCCTGACGAACCTGCCCGATTACTGGCCGTGGTACCTGGCGGTGGCGCTCGCGGGCGTGCTGGCGGTGGCCTACCTGTATTATTACTACAGGCACGGCGTGCGCGACCTGCGGGCCGAGCTGCTCGCGGCGATGGTGCTCGGCACCTACGGCTTCTTCGTTGTTGTGCGCGTGCTGGGCGGGGTGATCAACGAGCAGTACTTCTACTCGCTAATGCCGTTCGTGGCGCTTACCCTGGCCTACGCCGCGCTGGAGGGACCGCGCTTCCTGGCGGCGCGCAGGCAGCGGCCCTCGCCCGGAAACGGCGCGGCGCGGCAGGCTGACGGGCAGACCACTCTTATCGAGGTGACCACCCCCGCCGCGGCCGCGGGGCGGTTCGGGCGGTGGCGGATGGTGCCGCTGGTCGCGCTGGGGCTGCTGCTCGCGTACAACGCGGGAGCGTGGGCCGTGCGCTACGTGATGGACAGGGACGACAGCTACGTGCAGGTGGACAGGACGCTCGCCGCGACCCTACCGCCCGGCACCGCTATCGTGGGGCGCGATCTGCTCGACCTGTACCTTATGCCAAAGCAGGCGGTGTATACGTTCAGCTACCTGAACCTCACCGGGCGGTTCGCCGAGCCTGCCAACATCCTCGACCGCCGCATCCCCTATGTGATTCTGAACGACCAGTCGCTACTGCAGCGCTACGGCGGGGCCAACCCGCGCTACTACGAGTGGGTGCAGCAGAACGGGCGCGAGGTGAGCCGCTTCGAGGGGCGGCGGTACACCACCTACGTGTACGAGATGGACTACACCAGGCCCGTGGAGACGTTCGGTGAGAACAGCATCGCCGTGGGCAAGCC
>DASTEB010000319.1:0-9027 GCA_035710025.1 Chloroflexia bacterium | reverse complement strand
CGACAACTGCTCTACGGTGTTCCGCCTGCCCTTCGCGGTGCGCCTGTACGACCGGAACGTGTCGCAGGTGATCCTCGGCTCGAACGGCACGCTGGGCGTGGGCGCGAACACCAACCCCGGCGCGAACGCCTGCCTGCCAAGCCCCGCTTTCAACACCGCGGTGCTCCCCTTGTGGGACGACCTGACGACCGCCGGTGCCGGCGGAGGCATCTTCGCCTCGGTCAGCGGGACCAGCCCGCAGCGCATCCTCAACATCGAGTGGCGGGCCGCGCGGGCAGGCACTAGCCAGCGCGTCAACTTCGAGGTGCGCCTGTACGAGCGTAACAGCCGGTTCGAGCTAATCTACGGGCGGCTCGACGGCGACTCGGGCAGCACCATCGGAGTGCAGCGCGACACCGGCAGCCTCTTCACCCAGGTGCTGTGCGACCCCGCCGGTGTCGCGCCCTCGGGCGGCGTAACTGAAGGGGATATGTTGGTCTTCACCCTGCCGGGAGTCACGCCCACGCCCACAGCCTGCCCTCTCCAGTTCGGCGACGTACCCCCCGGCTCGGCCTTCTACCCCTTCGTGCGTTGCCTGGCGTGCCGGGGCATCATCTCGGGCTACCCGGACGGCACCTTCCGCCCGAACAACCCGGTCACTCGCGGCCAGCTTGCCAAGATCGTGTCCAACTCGGCCGGGTTCAACGAGCCGCCGGGCGACCGGCTGTTCGAGGATGTGCCCTCCGAGCACACCTTCTACGAATGGGTGCAGCGGCTGGCGGCGCGCAGCATCATCGCGGGCTATACGTGCGGCGGCCCGGGCGAGCCGTGCGGCCCGCAGAGCCTGCCCTACTTCCGGCCGGCGAGCGGCTCAACCCGCGGGCAGCTGACCAAGATCGTGTCCAACGGCGCAGGGTTCGACGACGCCGTATCGCCCGAGCAGTACACCTTCGCCGACGTGCCGCCCACCCACACCTTCTGGGTGTACGTCGAGCGGCTGCTGCTCAACAGGCCAGACGTGATGGCCGGATACCCCTGCGGCGGCCCCGGCGAGCCGTGCGACGCGGAGAACCGCCCCTACTTCCGGCCCAACAACCCGCTGACTCGGGGGCAGACCTCGAAGATCGTGGCCAACACCTTCTTGCCTGACTGCTGGACGCCCGCCCGGTAGCGCGCCGGTGCGGGGTCCCGCGCAAGCCGTACCCGGCCGTGCTTTCATTACACGGCCGGGTACTTCTGGCCGGCAGCGTCTAAGCTAGCCGTGCGGTAGGGCTGCAGGCACGGCCTGAGCAACCGGCGCTACAGGTAGCCCATGTCGCGGGCCAGGGCGACAAGCTGCCGCAGGCAATCGCGCGCTTCCGCCTCGTGCCGCCGCTCCCAGGCCGCGACTGCCTCCTCCACAGCCTGGGTAAGCGGATCGGGCAGGCGCGCCTGGATGGGGTCGAGCATGGCCCTTGCGTGCTCCACGGCGTCTGCCAACCGGCCCTCGGCCAGCGCCGCGTCTACCATCGGCAGGTAGCCCAGCCACCTGAACGGATAGGCGCTCCCCTCCCACAGCGTGATCGCGGCCTGCGCGTGCTCGGCCATCTCGGGCAGCGCCCCCTCGCGCCATGCCAGCCATGCGAGGTTGGCCCTGGCCGCGCCCGCGTATGTGAGGGCGTGCGCGTGCGTGGCCATCTCAAGGGCCTGCCCCGCGTGCCGCCTCACGTCCTCCACCCGCCCCATCCGCCTGTAGAGCACGGCCAGGTAGGTGTGGGAGAGCATCTGCAATTGCGGGTCGCCCACCTGCCGGGCAAGCTCGAGGCCGGAGCGCAGGTGGTCTTCCGCCTCCTCCAGTTCGCCGCGCCATAGCAGCGTGAAACCCATCCCGAACCGCGAGACCGCCAGTGTGGCCGAGTTGCCGGTCTGTTCGGCCAGCGCCAGCACCTGCCGCTCGTAGTCCAGTTCCTCATCCGACATGGTGTAGCGCCCCGACCTTAGAAGCACGCGCCTCTTGCTGCGCAGCCAGTCGATCCTCTGCTCCGTGGTGCCGTAGCGCGCCAGCGCCGGGTCGGCCTTTTCCATGACGGCGCTCATCTCGGCGACGGCCCCCAGCCCGTAGTACACGTCCACTCGCTCGAACTGAATCGCGAGCCAGGCGCGCCACAGATCGGCATCGGCCGAATCGGGGTCGAGGCGCAGCAGAGTCTCCGCCGCGTCGTAGTGGCCCAGCGCCTCGCTGTACATCCCCTGCGAGCGCAGCGTCCCGCCCACTTTACGCTGCAGCCGCGACTGCTCCGGCTCGGGGCCGCCCGGGACCAGGGCCGACCGGTACGCCGTGCGAGCCTGCTCGTAATCGCCCATCAGGGTCAACACGTCGCCCAGGCTCTCGTACAGGGCAGCCGCCTGCCCATTGTTCGGCCCTACAGCGTCCGCCTCTCCCTGCAGCAGGGCCAGCGCGGTGTTGAAGTACCTGACCGCCTGCTGATTGGCGTAGATGCGCCGCGCGGCCTCCGCTGCCCGCGCAAAATAGGCGACCGCCCGCTCGACCTGCCCGGCGACCTGGTAGTGCCCGGCTATCTGCGCGCTGAACGGGTCGAGGTCGGCGGCGTTGAGCGATTCGAGGGCCTGGGCCACGCGCCTGTGAAGCTCGCGCCGCTGGGCGTGGCTCAGCTCTCGGTAGGCTACCTCCCTCAGCTTGTCGTGGCTGAAGTCGTAGGCATCGGGGCCTTGCTCCCGGATGATTCGGCGGTGCCACAATTCATCGAGCGCGTGAACGAGCGAGTCTTCGCTCCGGTTGCCCGCGGCGGCGAGCGTGCTGTAGGTGAACTCGCGGCCCACAATGGCTGCCAGGCGGGCAAGCGACCGCGCCTCGGGCGAGAGCTGCCTCAGGCGCTTGGAGATCACCGACTGCACGGTCGGCGGCAGCTGCGCCTCGCCGGGCCGGAGCCGTTCGGCGGCGCCCCCATCGCGGCGGGCGGCTCGCAGGATCTCAACCACGAACAGGGGATTGCCCTCGGTTTCGCGGTACAGCACGGCCGCCTCGTTCTCCGCGAGCGCCCGGCGCGATAGCTCGGCCCCGAGCGCGGCGGTGTCGCTCTCGCTGAGCGGGGCCAGGACGAGCGTCGTGAGTTGTGCGTCCCTCTGCACATCGTCCAGCAGCTCATGTACCGGGTTGTCCTCACCAGCCTCCTCGATTCGCAGCGTGCCCACCACGAGGAGCGGCGCGTGCCGGTCGTAGCGCAAGAGGAAGCGCACAAGCGCGAGGGTATCGCGGTCGCACCACTGCAGGTCGTCCAGAAACAGCAAGAGCGGGCGGCTGTGGAGCAGGGCCAGCGCGAGGGCTTCGAACAGGCGGTGGCGCTGCCACGGCTCGGTGATCGGCTCAGGCGGCGAGAGGTCGGGGTAGTGCGCGAGCAGTTCGGGCAGCAGCCGCGAAAGCTCGGTGCGCCACACGCGGTCCAGCGCGGGCAGGGGCCGGGCGCGCAGCCAGCTTACCACCGGCGCGAAAGCCAGCTGCCCCTCGGCGGCGTAGCACCGGGCCGAGGCGGTGGCTATCCCTTGCCGCCCGGCCCACTCCAGCAGCTCTTCGGTGAGCCGTGTCTTGCCGATGCCCGCCTCCCCCGACAGCAGCGCCATCCGGGGGCTTCCCTGGGCAGCGGCGCGCCACACGTGCTGAAGCTGCTGCCACTCGTGCTTGCGCCCCACCAGCGGGGCGGCGGCCGCCATCTCGCTCGGCGCCGGGCGCTGAGCCGCCGCCGTGTCGCCCGCTTCGAGCAGGCGCTGGTACGCCTCTCGGGTGGCGTGGGCAGGCTCGACGCCAAGCTCGTGCTCCAGCGTAGACGCGCACTCGTGGTACACGCGCAGGGCAGCGGCCCGGTCCCCCGCCAGCGCGTACAGGCGCATGAGGTCGCGGTAGGGTGCCTCCTGAAGGGGGTCGTGTCGCAGCAGGCGCCGGGTGTAGTTGATGGCCGCCGCGTAGTCTCTCTGCTGCTCGCACAGCCCGGCCAGGCTCGCCGCCGCCTCCCTGAACCTGTCGCGCAGCGATTCGCGCTCGGGGATGACCCACTCGTCATAGCAGGCGGGGAGCAGGTCGCCGCGGTAGCATTCCACCGCCCGGCGCAGGGCGCTCACGGCCGCCTCTGTGTCCCCGGCGGCTGCCGCGCGGGCGGCCACGTCCAGGGCGGCGGAGAAGTCGGCCACGTCGAGGGTGAACGGGGCGTCCGCCCGCCACTGCAGCGTGCGCGACTCGGCGCTGATGAAGCGGTCAACGTCGGGCAGTGCCTGCCGCAGGTGGAACACCAGGTTGCGCAGGTTCGACTGCGCCTGCACCTCGCTCGAGTCGGGCCAGAAGAGGAAGGCGATGTGGTTGCGGGACTGGGGTGCGGCCCGGTGGAGAACGAGGTAGGCGAGGAGAGACTGAAGGCGCGGCGTGTTGATCGCGGTGACGGGGGAGTCGCCGTGCAGCACGAGGAAGTCACCCAGCAGTTGAACGCGCAGGCTCGGGTCCAAGCAAAGCTCTCCTGCTCAGAATCGAAGCGATTGTAGCGGAGAGGAGAACGCGTGTCAACGGGCCGGTGCAGAAATGGTGTACTGCCAGCCATCATCATGGAGCTTAACCGGCTCGCCGGGAACCGGATGGCGCGCGGCGGTTATAATCGTAGGGTGGCTCGCCCGAACCGGCCGGATTTCCGGCTCGGAGCGCGGGCATTACCGCAGACAAGATGATGATAGAGAAGGAACAAGTAGATGATTGTCAGGAAGAAGTCGCTAAAGAGAATCGCGTTGTTCGCAATGCTGCTGGCGCCGGCGCTGCTTCTCGGTGCGTGCGGTGGGACTCAGCAGCCCCCGGCACAGAGCGGGGCGGCAGGATCGGGAGAAGTGGGCGCCGTGGTAGACACGGGCAGCGGCCGGTACAGGGACATCACCCCGGCCGAGCTAAAGGCCATGATGGACGGCGCGGAGGACTTCTTCCACGTCGACGTGCACGTGCCGAACGAAGGAAAGTTGCCCGAGCTTGACGCTCGCATCCCGTTCGACCAGATCACTCAGCAGATCGGTCAGCTCCCGCAGGACAAGTCGGCAAAGATCGTGCTCAGCTGCCGCAGCGGGCGCATGAGCACCGATGCCGCGCAAGACCTCGTGGCCGCGGGCTACACCAACGTGTACAACCTGAGCGGCGGCTTCAACGCCTGGCAGGCGGCTGGCTACCCTTTCACCCCCGAGCCGTAGCAAACCCATCCGCCGATGAACATATGACACCCGGGAGCGAGGCTGCGCCGTGAGCGACTACAACCATGAGCTAATCGGCCGCCAGGCAGAGCAGGCCGCGCTGGACCAGGCCCTTGCCGCCGTGCGCCACGGCAGCGGCGGGATTGTGCTGCTCGCGGGCGCTGCGGGCGTGGGCAAGACCTGGCTGCTCGACGCGTGCCTCGACCGCAGCGGACTGCCCGTGCTCAGGGGCCGGGCCAACGAGATCGCCACCCCACCCTACGGTCCCATCGCCGGGGCGTTGCGCGCCTATCTTCGCGCCCGGCCGGACGGGTTGGCGAGCACCGGCCCCCTCGCCCCGTACCTTGCCCTGCTCCTGCCCGAGCTTGGCGCACCTCCGCCAGACACCGATCCTGCCGTGCTTGTCGAAGCGGTCTGCCAGGCATTTACCGCTATAGCACGCGGCACCCCGCCCGTGCTGGTGCTCGACGACCTGCAGTGGGCCGACAACGCCACCCTTGAGCTAGTGCCTGCGCTGGCGAGCGCCCTCGAGCACGAGCGGGTGCTGGTCGTCGGCACGTACCGCAACGACGAGATCGGCCGGGGCCACCCCCTGAGGCGCTTGCGCAACGACCTGCGCCGGGCTCACTTTCTGCGCGAGATTGTGGTCGAGCCGCTCGACCGGGCGGAAACGACTGCCCTTGCCGCGCGCACCTTCGGCCGCCCACCCGGTCCCGCCCTCGCCGCCACACTGTACGATAGGACCGAGGGCGTGCCGCTGTTCGTCAGAGAGCTTGCGGGCGCGCTGGCCCTGCGCGGCCGGCTGGTCGCCTCCGATGCCGGGGTCGAGCTTGCGCCGGGGCAGGATATGCCCATCCCCGACACCCTTCGCGACGCGGTGCTGCTGCGCCTCGACGGGCTTCCCGACCCGGCGCTCCGCCTGCTCCACCTCGCTGCGGTGGCCGGCCGCGAGTTCGACCTGGCTATGGTGGCGGAGCTTGGGGGCGATGTAGAGGGCAGCACAGAGGGGTTCGATACGCTTTTCGAGCGAGGGCTGCTGGTCGAGGCCGAGCCGGGGCGGGGTGCCTTCCGCCACACGCTGACCCGCGAGGCGGTCTACGGTGATATCTCGTGGGTGCGCCGCCGCGCCCTGCACCGGCGGCTGGCCGAGCACCTGCAGGCCGAAGGGGCCGCGCCGCTGACCGTCGCCGAACACTGGCTGGCCGCGCAGGAGCCTGAGCGCGCCCGCGCCGCTCTGCTGGCCGCCTCGGAGCAAGCGTGTACCATCCACGCTTACCGCGACGCCGCGAGCGCTGCCCAGCGGGCGCTCGAGCTTTGGCCCGACGGGGCGGAAGAGGACAGCCGGATCGACGTGCTCGACCGGCTGGGACAGTGCGCGCAGATCAGCGGCATGCCGGCGGAGGCCGCACGGGCCTGGAGCGAGGTTGCCGACGCCCACCGCCAGGGCGGCGACCTGCGCGCCTACGCCGAGACCGAGCGCAAGCTGGCAAACGTGGCCGAATTGCAGGGGCACTGGGAGAGGGCGCTGGCGGCGCGGGAGGCTGCTGCCCGGTCGTTTGCCGCGAGCGGCCTGCCCGCCGAGGCTGCTGCCGAGCGCCTCGCGGCCGCGGCCCACCTGCGCTCCGCCGGGCACTACCACCAAGCGCTGGAGCTCCTATCTACCGCGGAGGACGAAGCCAAACAGGCCGGCCGCTTCGATCTGCAGGCTCGCGTGATGGGCCTGCAGGGCAACGTCCACGCCCGCCTGGGGCAGGTGCCCGAGGGGCTGGCGCTCGTGCAGAAGGGGCTGGCGCTTGCCCTCGAGCACAACGTCGCGGGAGCGGTCGCGGAGATCTACCAGCGGCTGGCCGACTCGCTGGAGCATTCGGGGGACTACACGGGCGCACGCGAAACGTACCTGACCGCGTTCGGCTTCTGCCAGGCAAACGCAATCCCCGCCACCGCCCAGCTTTGCGTGGCGTGCCTGACGGTGGTGCTGCGCCAGACGGGAGAGTGGGAGCGCGCCATGACGATGTGCCGCGAGGTGCTATCCTCCCCCCACAGCTCGGTACATGCCCGCGCGGTTGCCGGGGGTATGCTCGGCTCGCTGTACGCGCTGCGCGGTCAGCCCGGCCGGGCCCGTCCATTTCTGCTCGAATCGGCCGCGCTGTCTCAGCGCATCGAGTTGGTCGGTATGGAATTGCTCACCGCGTGGGGGCTGGCGCTGCTGGACGAGCAGGACGGCGCCTACGAAACCGCGGCCGAGCGTTACTACTCCATCCTGGGCCGCTGGGAGCAAATCGAAGATACCCACTACGTGCTGTCCACCCTGCGCTGGGCAGTGAGCTTCTTCGCTATGTCGGGCGCGGATGCAGGAGCGCGCGCCTGTGCCCTCGCGCTGGCCCGCATCGCCGGGACAAACGGACAGCCCGAAGCGCTTTCGGCGCTGGCCCACGCGCTCGGCGAGATCGCCCTGCTCGACGGCGACGCCGGGCAGGCAGTCCAGCAGTTCCGCCAGGCGCTCGATCTGCTGCGCGAAGTGGCCGTGCCCTACTGCCACGCGACGACCCAGTGGCGCGCCGGTATCGCCTGCGCGGCCGCGGGCCGGCGCGACGCCGCCGTTGACCACCTGGTGAACGCTCACCGCACGGCGCGCAGGCTCGGCGCCCGCCCCCTCGCCACCCGCATCGCCCGGGCGCTGGAGGAGCTTGGTGAGCCGGTAGCCGAACGGCTGGGGCAGGGCGCGGCGGGGCGCCTTCGCTCGGGCGATCTCACCCGCCGCCAGCGCGAGATCCTTCAGCTTGTGGCGCGAGGGCAGACCAACGCCGAGATCGCGGAGGCGCTCGTGCTCAGCCCGCGCACCGTGGAGATGCACGTCGGCAACATCCTCGCCGCGCTGGACAGCCGCACCCGCGCCGAGGCGGTGCGCCGCGCCACGGAGATGGGACTGCTCGAAATATACAGTACCGCCCCGGGAAAAATACCGTAGATTCCCGGATACCTGGCGCGGTCACGCCGCGTATACTCCTTCCAATCGCGACATATCAAAACCCAATACGCGATAGAAAAAGGAGTACAAAAGTGACTGCAACAATAACAACGCAAACACAGGCAGACCTGGCGGCCGTCAAGAGCCGCCAGCAAGCTACCTGGTCCTCGGGCGACTACGCCGTGATCGGCACGACCCTGTCGATCACGGGCGAGATGCTGGCCGAGGCCGTCGACCTGCGCGCCGGGCAGAAGGTGCTCGACGTAGCAGCGGGCAACGGCAACGCCACCCTGGCCGCCGCCCGCCGCTGGGCCGACGTGACCTCGACCGACTATGTCGGGTCGCTGCTCGAGCGCGGGCGGGCCAGGGCCGCGGCCGACGGCCTGCCGGTGACGTTTCAGGAAGCTGACGCCGAGAACCTGCCCTTCGCCGACGCCTCGTTCGACGTGGTGCTCTCGGTGTTCGGCGTGATGTTCACGCCCAACCAGGAGCAGGCGGCCCGCGAGCTTCTGCGCGTGTGCAGGCCGGGCGGCAAGATCGGCCTGGCGAACTGGACCCCGGAGAGCTTCATCGGGCAGGTGTTCCGCACCATCGGCAAGTACATCCCCCCGGCCCCCGGCGTCAAGTCCCCGGCGCTATGGGGCACCGAGGAGCGACTGAAGGAACTCTTCGGCGCGGGCGTCTCGGGGCTGGTGACCAACCGGCGCGTCTTCGTGTTCCGCTACCACTCGCCCGAGCACTGGCTGGAGGTCTTCCGCACGTACTACGGGCCGATCCTCAAGGCGTTCGGGGCGCTCGACGCCGACGGCCAGGCGGGCCTCGCCCGCGACCTGACCGAGCTAATGGAGCGCTTCAACGTGGGAGGCCCC
>DASTEB010000318.1:0-7331 GCA_035710025.1 Chloroflexia bacterium | reverse complement strand
TAAGATCACCTTCGTCGTGACCAACCGGGGGCAATTCGCGCACAACTTCACCGTCACAGGCGACTCGGGCACCGTCGCCAAGACGCCCAACTTCAGTGCGGCCGACGGCGAGCAGACTCTTGAGGTCGAGCTACAGCCCGGCACGTACACCATCATCTGCGACCTTCCCGGCCACGCGGCGAGGGGTCAGCAGACCGAACTGGTAGTAATCCCGGCGCAGTAGGGCGGGGTTTTCGCGCAGAGGCACAAAGACGCATTGTCCCTGTCCGCAAAGGGCTACTGCACCCTTGCCACTTTGTGCCTCTGCGTTTCACCATTGAGATACTCTGTGGCCTCTGCGCTGATGGCGACCACGCATGCGGGGATCAGGGTGCGAGGACGGCGTCCAGTTCTTCGAGCAATGCGCGCAGGGCGGCATAACGCTCTGGGCCAAGGCGAGTTGCAAGTCGGGTTTCCAGGCGGTCAAGAATGTCCTCGGCTGTTCGCTCCAACTCGCGACCTTTGTCAGTAAGGCGAACCAGCTTCGCACGGCCGTCCGTGGGGTCGGGAATGCGCTCGACGTAGCCGCGCTCCTCCAGGTAGTCGACCAGGTTGCCGATGTGCTGCTTGGTTAGCTGGGCCTGTTCGGCTATGTCGGTAATGCGCGAGCCTTCACTGTGCAGGTGGCGGAAGAGGTTATTGCCGTGCGTGGGCTGGATGTCGGGGTAGCCCGCCTCGGCCAGTGCCTCGTGGAGTCGGAGTAGGTGCGCGCGATACGGCCCCCATAGGAGCTGCCCGATGTGCTTGCGAATTTGCATGGTTCACGCCCTTGACAATATAGGAAACTTAGTTTACTATATAGTAAACTAAGTTTCCTATATCATACCACAAATGGAGGCAGAAGGATGGGCGACGCGGCTACAGCAAACATGGAACCGTATATGGTGGCGCAGGGTGAAGGGCAGGCGGTGTGGTTCCTCGGCACGCGGATGGTGGTGAAAGCAACGGGTGACACTACCCGGGGCGCGTTCGGCCTGATAGAGCAGGAGCTACCGCCCGGCTTCGCCACGCCGGCCCACGTTCACCACGGCGAGGACGAACCGTTTTACGTGCTGCAGGGCGAGATCACCTTCCACGCCGGGGAGAAATCGCTTGTGGCGGGGCCAGGCTCGTTCGTCTTTTTGCCCAGGGGTGTAGCGCACCGGTTCGAGGTGACGGGGAGCGGTCCGGCAAGGTTGCTGCAGTTCAACCTCCCGGCGGGGCTGGAGCAGTTCTTCGTGGACGCGGGGGATTCAGCTGTGGGCGATGCCCCTCCTCCTGATCTGGGCCGTGTACTGGCCCTCGCAGGCAAATACCAGTTCGAGATACTTGGGCCGCCACCGAGTTCGGACTAGCCGGTAGGACCGCGTCAGCGCGGAGGATGTCGAGAATCTGTTGGGGCACGGTACTCAGGTCGGCTTGAGTACCGTGCCTCGTTATTTCTGGTCCTTGTGTCTTTGCGACTCTGTGCCCAACAACTACGGGGGCGATTCGGGCGTGGTGTGGTATAACAGGGGCGAAACGACCGGGCCGCCCGCAATTGGCCCGAGCGCGCATCGTAACCCTCCGGAGGTGCGGAATCTTGTTCACCAACCCGCCCGGATTCGCTTTCGCCCACAGAACGCGCGTCGCAATGCCCCGGGTGCTCGTGGTGCCGGGCATCGTCTACCCGGCAGTGCAGGCCTACGGCCCGCTGCTCAGCAGGCTCACGGGCCGCGCTCGTATGCTCACCAAAGAGCTTGAAATCTACGCCGACCCGGCCCAGGTGCCGCCCGAGGGCTACAGCCTCGACACAGAGATCGAGGGTATCGGGCGGGCGGCGGATGAAGCAGGCTGGGATTCCTTCAACCTGGTCGGCTACGCGGCGGGCGGGCTTGCCGCGATGGGCTTCGCCGAGCGCTACCCCCACCGCCTTAGCTCGCTCACGCTGATCGAGCCGTTCGGCACAGGGCTTGACGACCCGCCCGAGGCCTGGGCGCGCTTCCTCGACGACACCGAGCGCGTGGCGGGGCTGCCCGAGGACCGCGTGGTGTCGGCGTTCCTTTCGTTGAACGTGCGGCCTCGCGTGCCCGTGCCTCCACCGCCCCCCAACACACCCGGGGAGGCGATGGCCCTGCGTCCGGCGGGACTGGCCGCGCTGGTAAAGTTGGTGCGCGAGACGCGGCTTGACCGCGAGAAGTTGGCGGCGTTCGACCGCCCGGTGTACGTGGTGTACGGCAGCCTGAGCAGCGATGGGTATATCGCGGCGGCGCAGGCGCTCGCCGAGGTTTTCCCGCAGGCGACCATAGAGGAGTACGTCGGCACGCACCACCTCAGCCCGCCGCAACGGGCCACGCCAGAACGGCTGGCGCAGACGCTCATGAAGATGTGGGCCGAGGCTGACGAGCTTGCGCAGACGATGCCCGTGGGCGCGCCCACCACGGCCGCCGCGCCGTTCGTGGCATACGCGCCCGCTCCCGGGGCCGAAGCGGTCGCTGAAGAGCGCGTCGAAGCGGCGGTCGAGCGGACGCTGCGGGTGCGCGTGCCCGCGACGAGCGCGAACCTGGGCGCGGGGTTCGACGTATTCGGGCTTGCGCTCAACCTGCACAACATCTTCCGCGTGACCCGCGCCGAGGCACTTTCCATCGAGATAACGGGGTACGCAGGCAACATCCCCGCCGACAAGACCAACCTGGTCCACAAGGCGTTCGCGCACCTTCACAAATTGGCGGGCGAGCCTGTGCCTCCCGTGCGGATCGAGATGGACCTGCGGGTGCCGCCGGGCAAGGGGCTGGGGAGCAGTGCGACGGCGGTGGTGGGAGGGCTGATCGCCGCGAACACGATGCTTGCCGGGCGGTACAGCCAGGATGAGATACTACGCGAGGCGGTGAAACTTGAGCGCGGGGCGCACGCCGACAACGTCACGGCCGCACTCATGGGCGGGCTGGTAGTCAACATTATGGATGGGATTGAGATCATCGCGCTGCCGGTACACGTGCCCCCGACCCTGCAGGCTGCGCTTTTCACGCCCGACTTCGAGATGGACACGGTGCGCGGGCGCAAGTTGATGCCCCGCAAATACACCCGCGAGGACGCGGTGTTCAACACGAGCCGCACGGCTCTGCTGCCGGTGGCCCTGTCGCACGGGCGACTCGACCTGCTGCGGGTGGCTATGCAGGACCGCCTGCACCAGCCCTACCGCGAGCAGCTATTCCCCGCGATGCCGATGATCATACGGGCAGCGCTGGACGCCGGGGCGCACGGAGCGTGCCTGTCGGGCGGCGGGTCGTCGGTGCTGGCGCTCGCCACCGAGGGGCTGCAGGTGATCGGCGACGCGATGGCGCGGGCCGCCCGGCTGGCCGACATCCGGGGCGAAGTGCGCCTGCTCGACCTAGACGGGCGCGGGGCGCGGGCGGACTGGGAGGGCGAGGGTTGACAACGTACACCTTCGAGTGCCCCGGATGCGGCAGGAGGTATCCCGGTACCGACACGCGCAATCGGTGTGAGTGTGGGGAGCCGCTTGACATAATCTACGGCAAGCAACCGCACGTGGGCCGCGAGACCTTTGACGGGCGGTTCGGCGGGCGGAGCGCGGTGGAGCGCAGCGGGGTGTGGCGGTACAGGGAGATGCTGCCCGCTATATCGGAGGCGAGCATCGTCACACGGCCCGAGGGCAACACCGGCCTGTACATGGTGGGGGCGGGCGAGCACGGCGGCTTCAGCGGCGTGGGCGAGTATTGCGCAGTCGAGTGGCTGGGGCTGAAGCACGAGGGGGAGAACCCAACCGGCAGCTTCAAGGACCGCGGGATGACCGTGGGCGTGTCGCGGGCGGTGGAGATGGAGTCGGTGGCGGTGGCCTGCGCCTCGACGGGCAACACCTCGGCCTCGCTGGCGTCGTACGCGGCACAGGCGGGGATCACATGCTTCGTCTTTATCCCGGAGGGGAACGTGGCGCTGGGCAAGCTGGCGCAGACGCTGGCCTACGGGGCGATCACCCTGCAGGTAAGGGGTGACTTCGACCGGGCGATGGCGCTGGTGCAGCAAGTGAGCGCGGAGATCGGAGTGTACCTGCTGAACTCGGTCAATCCCTTCCGCATCGAAGGGCAGAAGACGATCGCCTACGAGATGTTGCAGCAGCTAGGGTGGGACGCGCCCGATTGGGTGATAGTGCCCGCGGGCAACCTGGGCAACATCTCGGCCATAGGCAAGGCGCTGGTGGAGGCGCACGCGGCGGGCCTCACCGGCAAGGTGCCGAGGCTGGCGGCGGTGCAGGCGGCGGGGGCCAATCCATTCTACCAGGGCTACGCGAAGGGGTTCACGCAACGCTTAGAGGTCGCGGCCGACACGGTGGCTACGGCAATCAAGATCGGTGCACCGGTAAGCTGGACGCGGGCCGTGCGCTCCGTTCGCGAGACCAACGGCGTGGTGTCCCAGGTGACCGACCAGGAGATAATGGAGGCCAAAGCGGTGGTCGACCGGGCAGGTATCGGCTGCGAGCCTGCGTCGGCGGCTTCGGTCGCGGGGCTACGCAAGCTGCGCGAGGAGGGCACCATTGGGGCGAACGAGCGGGTGGTGTGCGTGCTTACCGGCAACCTGATGAAAGACCCCGAGGCGACGGTGGCCTACCACATGGACGACACGGGCGAGGTCAAGAGCCTGGCCAACCGGCCCGAGGTAGTAGACGACGAGCCGGACGAGATAAGGGAGATGCTTGCGTCGTACCTGTAGCGTGATGCGTGATGCGTGATCTCTCCCAGCAACCCAGCCTGCTCCGCATCACCCGGTTCGGATAAGCTGAAGCATCACGCATCACGTACCGGATGTGTACGGAATCGTGTAAAAGGATGTGGAAAACTGCGCGGGAGGAGTGGAAAACGCCATGAGGATGTGGAAAAGTCGTGGATAAGCACCCGTTGAGCGGCTGGGTGATGGTGATATGCAACCCGGTGTCGGGCGGCGGGCGCGGCCTGACGCTGCTGCCGCTGGTGAGGCGTACTCTGGAGAGCGCGGGCGTGCGCTACGTGGCGGGCACGACCGGCGGGCGGTGGCACGCGGCGCAACTGGCCCGCTCGGCGGTCGAGGGAGGGTGCAGCGCCGTGATCGCCATCGGGGGTGACGGTACGCTGTTCGAGGTGGTGAACGGGGTGATGTACCCCGGCGAGGGCGCGGGCGATACAGCGGTCGGCCTGGTCATGGCCGGGCGCGGTAGCGACTTCGGCCGGTCGCTCGGCATCCCCTTCGACGCGGAGGTGGCGGCCTCGCAATTGCTCGAAGGGCGCACGCGTCGGGTGGACCTCGGCCTGGCGAATTTCGAGGTGGCGGGTGGGCGCAGGCTGACTCGCTACTTCGCGAACGCCGCCGGCCTGGGGTTCGATGCCGAGGTTGCCGTGCGGTCGAACGCGGGACCGCGCATCCTGGGCGGCACGATTCCGTATTTGACGGCGCTGCTGACCACGCTGGGCAGATACCGCAACAAGCATGTGACGGTCACGTTGGACGACAACGAGCCGTGGACCGCCCGGGTGAACAGCGTGGTGATAGCCAACGGGCAGTTCTTCGGCGGCGGGATGAAGGTAGCGCCCGACGCTCTGCTGACCGACGGCGAGCTTGAGGTGGTCGTGATCGGCGACTTCGGCAAAGTCGAGCTTGTGAGGAACGTGCCGCGCGTATACGACGGCAGTCATATCACCCACGCCAAGGTGATGGTATACCGCGCGCGCCACGTCGAGGTGACCAGCACCGATAGGATGCTGCTGCAAGCCGACGGCGAGGTGCTAGGCCGCGCGCCCGCCAGCCTGTCGATCGTGCCGCTGGCGCTGAAGTTCCTGGTGTAAGCCGCGAAGGCCCCGAAAAGGGGGCCTTCGCGCCCATTCAACCCCTGTCCCCCGTTATGTGGGGGCAGGGGGTTTCTTATGCCCGGTCGCTTGTGCAGAGTCAGACTTAAGGAGTATTGACAAGTTGACAGGGATAGCATATAATGCCGAATATTTAGGTAAGTCTAAATTCCAGATTCAGGTGAGTCTAAACGACCAGGCTCGCGTGCGGGAGAATGAGAATACTATGTCAGATATCACGGGTAAGAACGTTTCGCGGCGGGGGTTCTTGAAGGTCGGGGCGATTGGCGTTGCGAGCCTGGCGGGATTACCGGTGCTGGACAGGTTGGCCGCTGCCCGGTCGGGGACGGCTACGCCGCGCGAGGTGGTGTCATCACCCCAGGAGGGCAGCGGCTATTCGCACAGCGGGCACGACAGTGGCGGAACGGTAGGGGATGTGGGCACCGCGCAGTTCGATCCGATGAGATTTCTCACCGACTTCGACTACGGCAAGGTGAGCAGGCTAGCCGACGGCAGGACGCTGCGTGAGTGGGACATCGTCGCCGGGGACCTGGAGATCGAAGTAGCGCCGGGGGTGTTCTTCGCGGCGTGGACCTACAACGGGCAGGTGCCCGGCCCCACCTTCCGCTGTAGCGAGGGTGATAAGCTGCGCTTTGACTTCTTCAATGGCTCGGCGCACCCCCATACGATCCACTTCCACGGCATCCACCCGCCGCGCATGGACGGGGTCGAACCGGTGGTGCGGCCCGGCGAATCTTTCGTTTACGAGTTCGACGCCCGGCCGTTCGGCATACACCCTTATCATTGCCACACCGTGCCCCTGGCGCGGCACATCCACAAGGGATTGTACGGTGCTTTCATCGTTGACCCACTGGGCGGCCGCGCTCCGGCTAAGGAAATGGTGATGGTGTTGAACGGCTTCGACACCAACTTCGACGGTGAGAACGAGATATACGCCGTGAACACGGTGGCCTTCCACTATTCGAAACACCCGATTCAGGTGAAGGTAGGCGAGCTGATTCGCGTGTACCTGGTCAACCTGACCGAGTTCGACCCGATCAACTCGTTCCACCTGCACGCGGGGATGTTCAAGCTCTACCGAACGGGCACACGCCTCGACCACTACGAGTACACGGACAACGTGATCATGGGGCAGGGCGAGCGGCACATCCTTGAGATTACGCTCGATTATCCGGGGAAATATATGTTCCACGCCCACCAGAGCGAGCTGGCCGAGCTGGGCTGGATGGGCTTCTTCGAGGCTACAGAGTAGAAATCCCATAATAGACGGGTTCCACAGTCCGAAGCCCGCAGCAGAGGTCACAGATGAATTCAATGTTCTTTCACTACAGCTTCATCGCCGTATTCCTGGCATTCATGGTCATCAGGGTGTACTTTCACCGCCTGTCCATGCGCACTATGGGCAAGGCCGAGTTCAAGGAAGGGTCGCTGGCCAAGGGGCTGCGCATCGTCCTCGCTTTTCCGCTGGTCGGTACGCTC
>DASTEB010000317.1:0-5369 GCA_035710025.1 Chloroflexia bacterium | reverse complement strand
TCACGGTGTTCACCGACGGCGTGGCCCTGGATAACGCCATGGGCGCGCGGGCCTCGACCATCGCGGGGCGGGGGGTGCGGCCGGTGTTCGGAGCGAGTGCCGGGGCCGCACTGTACCGCGGCGACATGCTGCGCGACGTCGGCCTGTTCGACGAGCGCTTCTTCAGCTACCTGGAGGACGCCGATCTTGCCTGGCGGGCGCGCTGGCGCGGGTGGCGCGCGGTACACCAGCCTGCCGCCCGCGTGCTGCACGAGTACTCGGCCACGGGCGGGCACAATTCGCCCTTCAAGACCGGGCTGATTTCGCGCAACCGCGTGTGGCTGCTCTACAAGAACATGCCTGAATCGCTTCTCTGCCGTTACTTCGCCGAGGTCGTGCGCTACGACGTGCTCGCGGTGGGCTACGCGCTTTCGCGGGGCGACCGCCACCTGCTGCGCGGCCGAATCGAGGGCCTCCGCCGCCTGGGTACCCTCACCACCGACCGCCGCATGGCGCTCACCTCAGCACGCCTGCACCCCGACGAGATGGCGCGCCTGCTCGCCCCTGCCCTTTCCCCGCGCACGGCCCTGCGCTACCGGCGC
Source organism: Chloroflexia bacterium (assembly GCA_035710025.1). Lineage (GTDB taxonomy): Bacteria > Chloroflexota > Chloroflexia > QHBQ01 > JADMIH01 > JADMIH01. The sequence goes on along the minus strand of DASTEB010000317.1, from coordinate 4,788 downwards.
CGCCTCGACGCTCTGCTGCGTCCCGCGCACAGCGCTTAGGCGCGCTCCGGCACGCCCTGAATAGGCGGTTCCGGCCCCCTCTGAACGTCCCTTATTCGCCTAGCACAAACTGGCTAGTCTGTTGCACCACTATGGGCTATGGAGTACCCGTCTGCCCTCCGCTATAGTGGAAGTGATTAACTGCGCACTCATTAGCGAGTATTGCGGCGTTATGTACTCTTTCATCCATTAGACGGAGGCAACCAGCAATGAAAGCACGTGGAGGAAGATTCCTACTCATTCTCGGCGCGGGTCTCGCAGCCCTGGCGTTCGTGGTAGTGTACGTAGTGATGTCGCGGGGCGTGACCGGCGGCGACACTCCCAGCGCCGCGGTACCGCAGACCACCTATGTGCCGTTGGCTGTTGTGAGCGTGGACGTGCCCGCTTATACCATCCTGGACGCGTCAAACCTCACCACCACCGAGGTCGAGGCTTCCACGGTCGCGACGAACACGACCAGCTCCCCCGCCACGGTGATGGGCCAGATGACCCTGGTCCCGCTCACCAAGGGCCAGCCCGTTCGCACCGACCAGCTTACCCAGACAGGCTTCTCCAACATCCTGGCCAAAGGCGAGCGCGCATTTGCCCTGGCGGTGCCCGAGCGCAGCACTTTCGGCAACGCCGTCACCGAGAACGACCGCATCGACCTGCTGTGGACCGCGATCCTCGAGTACGACAGCGAGCACCCTGAGCCTGAGGGCAGGGTGAGGTACGAGAAGTCGTATTACACCTCGACCAAGACGCTGCTTCAGAACATCCACGTTATGCGCGTGATCCAGTTGCGCCAGGCGCCTGCCGCCGGGCAGAACCAGCAGGGGCAGGATGTCGAGCAGACCGCCGCGACCACCGCTGCGACCAACACGTCGGCCATGTACGCCCCTGATGCTCCCGTGTCGACGGTGCTCGTGCTGGGCGTGACCGACCAGCAGGCTGAGGTGATCAAGTTCGCTCGCGAGAACGGCATTATCGACCTGACGCTGCGCTCGTCGGCTCTGCAGAAAGACGACCAGGGCAACGTGCTGAAGGATGAGGCCGGCAAGGAGATCCGCGGCGACCAGGACGTCGAATTGACCACCGGTATCAGCATCAACATACTTGTCGACCAGTACGGCCTTCCGATACCGCCTGCAGCGGCGCCTCGCTAGACCCGACACACGTCCAGATACCAGAACAGGAGAGCGCCATGGAAGTACCAGGAGCGGGCGGTGCGATGCCCAAGATCGGTGTCCTCATCGTAGACGACATCGCCGATACGCGGGAGAACCTCAGCAAGCTGCTCATGTTTGAGCGGGACATCGAAGTAGTGGCCACGGCCGGCAGCGGCCCGGAAGCTATCGAGATGTCGCGCAAGCTCCAGCCGGATGTCGTCCTGATGGACATCAACATGCCCGAGATGGACGGCATCAAGGCGGCCGAGCTGTTGAGCAGCGAGATGCCGGGCGTGGGCATCATCATGATGTCGGTGCAGGGCGAGCAGGATTACCTGCGCCGGGCCATGCTGGCCGGAGCGCGCGAGTTCCTCGTCAAGCCCTTCTCCGGCGACGACCTGGTCCGCTCGATCCGCCACGTGTACCGGCTCGAGGCGAACAAGCGCGCCATGGCCCAGGCCGCCGTGCCTGTGTACGGCAATAACATGACCGGGCAGCTTGCCCCGGATGAATATCACCAGGGCCAGATCCTGGCTGTCGTTAGCCCCAAGGGTGGGGTTGGCCGCTCGACCGTGGCCTGCAATCTCGCGGTAGCCCTCAAGCTGACCACCGGCAAGAAAGTCGCTCTGGTTGACGCCTCCCTGTATTTCGGCGACCTCGGCGTCATGCTCAACCTGCTGTCCACCAAAACGCTGAACGACGCGGTGGAGCACATCGACGACCTGGACGCCGATCTCCTGAACGACATTATGGTGACGCACTCTTCGGGGGTGAAGGTGCTGCTGGCCCCTCCACAGCCCGAGATGGCGGAGCTTATCACCGCCGAGCACATACGCCGCGTGCTCAGCGAGCTTTCAACTACTTACGACTACATCGTCGTGGACACCTGGCCCTCGTTCGCCGACAGCGTGCTGACGGTGATGGACCTTGCCCAGTCGATCCTGCTTGTGATGACGCTGGAGATGTCGGCCATCAAGAACGTCAAGCTGTACCTCGAAGTCGTCGACAAGCTGAACTACCCGCCCGAGAAGGTCAAACTGGTGCTGAATCGCGCGGGCAGCGCGGGCGGCATCAAGGTTGAGGCCGTAGAGGAGACTCTGCGGCACAAGATCTCGGTACAGTTGAGCAATGATGGGGTGGCCATGCTGATGGCCGTAAACCAGGGCGTGCCGCTGGTGATTTCGGCAAAGGACCACCCGTTCTCGCGTGACGTCTTCCGGCTGGCCCGGCTGGTGTCCGCGGGCACACCGGAAGAGGCGCAGGTTGCCCAGACAATGAGCAACCCCCAGCCCCAGCCCGACGCCGCTGCCAATACGCGTCTGATGTCCAAGCTGAAGGCAGCCTTCAGGTAGGCCGGAAGCGCACCCGCGTGACGAGCCTTCGCAACCAATGTGAGGTAGGAACATGTCACTACTGAAACGTATCGGCGGCACCGGGCCGATGCCCGGCCAGACGGACACGCAACAGCCCGCGCCGGCCCCTGCGCCCAAGCAGACAGGCCCGCAAGGCCCTCCGCCAGGCACGGCCTCGCCCACAACTTTGATACCCCGCGGTACCAGCCGCCTGAACCCTCAGGCGCCGCAAGAGCGGCAGGGCGTCGCCACGGCGGGCGAGAGCTTCCTCGATATCAAGAACCGCGTGCAGCACAAGCTCATAGCGGAGCTTGACCCCAAGCTCGACCTCACCCGGACCGAGGAAGTTCGCCGCCAGGTGGAGGACATCTTCAACGAGATCCTCGAGCAGGAGAACATCGTCCTGACCCGCGTTGACCGCGCCAGGCTGTTCGAGGCGGTGGCCGCCGAGATCCTGGGCTTCGGCCCCATCGAGCCGCTGCTAAAGGACAACTCCATCAACGAGGTCATGGTGAACGGCCCCAAGCAGGTTTACATCGAGCGCCACGGTCGCCTCGAGAAGACCAACGTGCTCTTCCAGAACGACGAGCACGTCATGCGTGTCATCGACCGCATCGTGGCCCCGCTCGGCAGGCGCATCGACGAAAGCTCGCCCTACGTGGACGCCCGCTTGCCGGACGGTTCCCGCGTGAACGCAATCATCCCTCCGTTGTGCATCAACGGCCCGACCATCACCATCCGAAAGTTCTCCAAGGACCCGTTCACCTCGGATGACCTCATTCGCTTCGGCACGCTGACGCCCGAAATGTCCACCTTCCTCAAGGCGTGCGTCGAGGCACGCCTGAACATCATTGTGTCGGGCGGTACAGGCTCGGGTAAGACTACTACACTGAACGTGCTTTCGGCCTGGATACCCACCGACGAGCGTATCGTGACGGTCGAGAACGCCGCGGAGCTTCAGCTTCGGCAGGAGCACGTAATCACTCTGGAGTCGCGCCCGCCGAACATCGAAGGGCGAGGCGAGGTCACCATCCGCGACCTCGTGATCAACTGCCTGCGTATGCGCCCCGACCGCATCGTCGTGGGCGAGGTCCGAGGCGGCGAGGCTCTGGACATGCTCCAGGCCATGAACACGGGCCACGACGGCTCGCTGACCACGCTGCACGCCAACTCACCCCGCGATGCGCTATCCCGCCTCGAGACAATGGTGCTCATGGCAGGCATGGACCTTCCGGTCAAGGCAATTCGCGAGCAGGTGGCGGCTGCGGTCGACCTGATCGTGCACCAGTCGCGCTTCAAGGACGGCTCGCGCAAGCTGTCGAGCGTCACAGAGGTGCAGGGCATGGAAGGCGACGTCATTGTCATGCAGGACATCTTCCAGTTCGAGCAGACCGGCATCGAGGGCGGCAAGATCGTCGGGCGCATGAAGCCGACAGGTATCCGCCCCAAGTTCATCGAGCGGTTCGAGGCCGCCAACATCTACCTGCCGCCGAACCTGTTCGGGTACAACGAGAGGTTCTTCTAGGCAAATGGGGACCGGGCGCGGTGACGCGCCCGGCGTGAGAGGGAACAGAGGAGGTCACCTTGGAGCCACTTATACCTGCCGCGATCGTCGCTCTGCTGGTGCTAGGCTTGTTCGTCCTGGTAGCCCGCTTCAGCGCGGACAACCCTGACATCATGGGCCGGCTGACACGCTTCGCCGGACAGGGCGAGCGCGAGGGCAAGAAGGCCGAGAAGAAGCAGTTCAGCCTGGGCATCGGCGAGTCACAGATCGCTGCCCGGGTTGACAAGGCCGTCGGCCAGCGCACGGTCGGCAAGACCATGGCACGCAAGCTGGCCCAGGCCGACCTCAAGCTGACCCTGTTCGAGTTCTTCCTGCTCAAAGCCCTTGCCGTGGCGATGGGCCTTTCCATCGGCCTCTACCTGGGCCGGGGCGGCGCCGTACAGCAGGTGATCTTCTCGATCGGCGGCGTGGCGCTCGGGTTCTTCGCCCCCGATATGTTCGTGAAGTACCGGATCTCCCGCCGCCTCAAAGCCTTCAACGAGCAGCTAGGCGACACGATCGGTTTGCTTGCCAACTCGCTACGGTCCGGCTATTCGCTGCTGCAGTCAATGGAGCTGGTATCACGCGAGTCGCCCGACCCGATCGGCACGGAATTCAAGCGCGTGGTGCGCGAGGTGGGCCTGGGCCTAACTCCCCAGGACGCGCTGGCCAACCTGCTGCGCCGCATGCCCTCGGACGACCTCGA
>DASTEB010000316.1:0-3119 GCA_035710025.1 Chloroflexia bacterium | reverse complement strand
GTTTGCCTTGAGCCAGGCGACCAGCGGCAGGGTGAGGCCCGCCACCATGGCGTTGCCGCTCAGGTCGAAGAAGCGCTCGGTGACGCCCTCCTCGCGCCAGCGCTTGACCATGCTCGCGCCGCGCTGGTCGGTCCACACGATACCGTTGCGCGCCTCGCGCCCGTCGTGGCCGATGGTCCAGCAAGCGCCCATATAGCCCGCCGCGCCGATGGCCGCGACCTCGCGCCCGTCCACGCCCTCCAGGGCCTGCCTGATCACCCGCTTGAGGGTGTCCCACGACTCCTGCGGGTCTTCCTCCTGCCAGCCAGGCCGGGGAGCAAGGTTGTTTATGGGCGCCTGCGCCTGCGCAAGCTCGTTCCCTTCGAGGTCGAACAGCACCGCCTTGGTGACTGAAGTGCCCTTGTCAATCCCCAACAGGTACGGACCACCCATGTTTGCTCCTTTCAGCGGCAGACTCTGCCGTGGGACTCCCCGGCTTCCGGCCTAAAGGTCATATACCACCCTGGCGGCGCGGTAGGTCAGCTCCGACAGGTCGCTGGCGTCGTAGGTGTCGCCGATGTCCTCCACGGGCAGGCCCGCCTTGGCAAGCAGCCCGGGCACCGCCCACGGCTCGAAGCCGAGCGACACCACCAGCGCGTCGATATCGTCCAGGCGTATCTCGCCCTCGACGTTGTGGAGGTAGACGGTCCCGCCCTCCTTGCGCGCCACGCGAGTGTTGGGCAGGAAGGTGACCTCGCTCTTGCGAAGGGCCTGCAGGTGCCAGTAGCGCACCGACGGGTGGGCGTTCAGCGCCACCTCAGCCCCTTCCTCGACCAGCCACACGCGCGCCCCGCGCTCGGCCAGGTACAGCGCAGTGTCGGCGCCCATGAGGTTGCCGCCTATGATCACCGCCCGCCGAGGCACGGCGTACCCCGCGAGCACGCTCCCGGCCGGGGTGAAGTCGGCCGGCTCTGCGCCGTCTACCTGCGGCAGCGTCGGCGCGCCGCGCTCGGCGGTAACCACCAGATCTGGCGCGAATTCGCGGGCCTGCTCGACTAGCGTGCCGTCGCGAGGGATCTCGCCCATAGGAATACCTTTTTCGGCAAGCTCGGCCGCGAAGTACTCGAGGGACTTATGAAGCTCGGCCAAGCCAGGCACGCGCGAGCGCAGCTCAAGCAGGCCGCCCAGGGGCTTGACTCCCGGGGCCGCGGGCCACAGCCGAACGTCGTGGCCGCGGCGGGCGGCGTAATCGGCGGCCACCAGCGCGGCAAGCCCGCCTCCCAGCATCAGCACGCGCTTGCGCTCGGGCGCGGGAACGTCGGGGAACTCGGCCTCGCGGCCTGTCGCCGGGTTGTTCACGCACACGATCTGCGGGCGGCGGCTGCGTGCGTTGCAGGCGTTACACCCGATGCAGGGGATGATACGGCCCGCGAGCGCGTTGTTGGCCCAGGCGGGGTCCGCGATGAGGGCGCGGCCGAGCGCGACCATGTCGGCCTGCCCGCTCGCAAGCACCTGCTCGGCCTGCTCAGGCTCGACGATGCGTCCCACTGCGATCACCGGGATGGACACGGCGCTCTTCAGCCCCGCGCTCCACTCGAGGAAGTGGCCGAAGCCGGTGCCCGCGGGCATCGAGCCAACCCACGCCGGATAGCTGCCGTACACCGTGGCCGACGCATGCAGCGCCGCCACGCCCGCGTCTTCGAGCAAGCGGGCGATGCGCTGCGATTCGTCCAGGTGCAGCCCGTCAGGCACGTACTCCTCTACGCTAACGCGCATCAGGATGGGGTAATCGCGCCCGAGCAAGCGCTGTATGCCCTCGATAACTTCGAGCAGGAAACGCGCGCGGTTTTCGGTGCTGCCCCCGTAGCGGTCGGTGCGCTTGTTCGAGTCGGGCGAGAGGAAGCCGCTCAGCAGGTAGCCATGCGCCGCGTGCAATTCCACGCCATCGTAGCCCGCCTCGTAACCTCGCCGCGCGGCCTGCACAAAGTCGTCGCGCAGCCGCTCGATGTCCTCCGGCGTAGCCTCACGCGGTAGCTCGCGGAAGCGCGGGCACGCTATGGCCGAAGGCGCGACCTGCTCAAGGCCCGATACCTCGCGTTTGGTCTGCCGCCCGCAGTGCATGACCTGGAGGAAGGCGCGCGCCCCGTTCTCCTTTATGGCGGTAGCGATGCGGCGCAGGCCGGGGATATGCGTGTCGTCCTCGGCCAGCAGGTGGCGAGACCAACCCCTACCCTCCGGGCTGACGCTTGCCCCCTCCACGAGGATCAGGCCTGTGCCGCCCGCGGCGCGCGCTGCGTAGTAGTCCACCTGCACGTCGGTGACGAGGCCGTCGTCGTCCGGGTAGCGGCTGGTGAGCGGGGCCATCACGATGCGGTTCTTCACGCGCACCGGCCCCAGGTCTATGGGCGAGAACAGGAGGGGGTAAGGGCCGCCCCCCGTGTTGTAGGGCGGCGGCCCATCTTGTCTCCTGGTGGGAGATTGCTCCCTGTCCAGCAAGTCCATTCTGTGGTCCGGTTCTTTAATCGGCCCAGCCGCAGTTGGCGGTCATTCGGCAGGCCGCCTCGACAATATGCCGCGGCGTCAGCCCGTACTTTTCCAGCAGCGGCTCGTCGGGGGCCGACTCGCCGTACACGTCGCGCCAGCCGATGCGGGTTATCGGGGTGGGGTGGTGCTCGCCCAGCACCTCGGCCACCGCGCCGCCCAGGCCGCCGATGATGGAGTGGTCCTCTGCGGTGACCACAAGACCCGTGGCCATAGCTGCATGGACGATTGCCTTCTCGTCGAGCGGCTTGAGGGTAGGCACGTGCAGCAGGTACACACTCACGCCCTGCTTCTCCAGCATATCGGCGGCTTCGACGGCGCGCACCGTCTGCACGCCCGTGCTGATGATGGTGACGTCCTTCCCCTCGCGAAGCACCACGGCTTTGCCCGGCTCGAACTTGTAGTTTTCGTCGAAGATGGTGGGGGCGGGGTCGCGGGTCAGGCGGATGTACCAGGGGCCGTCGTGCTCGCAGGCCGAGCGAAGCACGCTGCGAAGCTCGGTGCCGTCGGCCGGGGCCACCACAGTCATGTGAGGCAGGGAGCGCATCACCGCGAGGTCGGCCACCGACTGGTGGGTCTTGCCCGTCTTTCCGGTCAGG
>DASTEB010000315.1:0-7541 GCA_035710025.1 Chloroflexia bacterium | reverse complement strand
ATGGGCATCTGCCCTCACCGCGCTGGCGGCCCGTCGCCTGGTTTACCGCGGGTTTCCTGGTGCTGTTTTCGGTAGCGCCGCTGTTCAAGCCGGGTCCGATCGAGATCATGCCCGGCATCCAGAACCCGCTCGGCGTCGAGGAACTGGCGGGCGTGCTGGGGCTGCTCGAGGCGTTGCAGACGCCGCTCATCATGCTGATCATGATAGCGGGGGTTATATCGGTCGGCACGCGCTACCGCTACGGCTCGCAGGACGACCGCGAGCAATTGAAGTGGGTTTTCTTCTCGGTCGCTGTGCTTCTGTTCGTTTTCGTATCAACGACGATAGCGCAGGAATTGTGGGGTGTGTTTGACAACCCCGAGATCAACGCTTTCCCGGTCGCGCTGTTCGCGGTGGCGGTCGCGGGGTTCCCGGTGTCGGTGGGCATGGCCATCCTGCGCTACCGGCTGTACGACATCGACCTCATCATCAACCGCACGCTCGTGTACGTACCGCTGACGGGCATACTGGCCGGGCTGTACTCGGGCACGGTCGCGCTGTTCCAGAAGCTGTTCACGGGTATCACGGGGGAGAAGTCGGACGCGGCCATCGTGCTCACCACGCTGGTCCTCGCCGCGGCGTTCACCCCGATCAAGAACATGCTGCAATCGCTGGTGGACAGGCGCTTCAAGGAGGCGCCCGACCGCACGAAGCGGCTGAAAGAGCTGAGCAAGCAGGTGCAGTCGGTGATCGACGTGATAGACGCCGGGCAGGTCAGCAGGCGGCTGCTCGATGAGGCTGTCGCGACATTCGCCGCACGCGGTGGGGCGGTGTACCTGGGCACCGGCGGGGCCGCACAGCCCGCCCACGCGACCGAGGCCTGGGACGGCAACGCGGCGCTCACTGTGCCGCTGGAGGCAGACGGCGCGGCGCTGGGGCGGCTCGACCTCGGCCCACGGAAAGAGGGCGCGCCCTACACGGACGAGGACCGCGAAGCCCTGCAGGCAGCCGCCGCCACGGTGGCACGGGCGGTCGCGCTCGCGGGGCGGTAGAGCGTGCGCGGTACCCGCCGGTGACTTAGCGCCGGGCAGGCTGCAGATTCCGCCTACGTGCCCGTTTGTTCCTCGGTCGGGAAGCGCGGGCGATATTCCCGGTACATGCGCGCAACTCCGCGCATCGGCGACCAGAGGAGCACTATCAGTACGACAAGGCCCATAGTGCCACCGATCGTGGCGCTAACCGCAACCGAGGCTCCCAGTGTTTCTGCAATGAGCGCGGCGAGTACCCCTGCCACCAGTGAGTTGATGGCCCCGATGACGTTCGGCGTGCTGGTGAGAAGCAGGCCGAGGTTGAACGGTGGGGTACCGGGGGTGTGCGACGGCATGAGCCAACCCGGGTTGTAAGTCTGCCAGAGGCCGGGGATGTCGTCGTTGCGCCCCGAAATAAAGTAGGGTTTCAGTTCGGGCGCCATCTCCAGGTACGCGTGGCGCAGCCGGTTCATGCCGACCACCAGCCAGACGTCATACTCGTTGATAGCACTCAGGCGGCTGTATGTTGCGAGGCCCAGCAGGAGCACGACAGGGAGCACTACGAACGCAAACAGGCGAAAGCCCTCCCCGAAGCCGGTCGCCTGTGCCACAAAAGCGAGCGCTACCACCGAGGCCGACAGGACGGTGAGGAACATACTGGCACGACTGAACAGCTCGCTCCAGGTCATACTGCGGGTAGCCAGCAAGTTCCAGTGCTCGGTCGCCAGGATTTGGATGCGCACTGCATCGGTGACCCTGTCCCCGTCCGTAAGGGGAAAGGGGGGTGTGGCCGGGCTTTTCAACTTTCCCTCCTTGCTTATCCGGACGCTGTTCCAGAATCCATCGTCCACTGCGATGTACAGATGTCTGTTCGAATGCTTCGTCGCCGCTCACCTAATAGCCGTTGTTATACAGCCCCTTAGAGATGGTGTCCAGACTCATGCTCCAGTAGAATGCAACCTGATGTTAGCGCTGCCTGAATAATCTCTCGGATAGCAACGGGAAGTCTGCTAATGTCCAACGCTGAAACTGGTACCACCCTCCCCCTACCAAACATGGTATAATTGCCCCTGATTGCGCCCGGAACGGTGCTTTCACACAACTGGTTGCACACGAAAAGAGCAGCGGAGGACACATTATTCATGGCGAACAATGGGCGGCGCAGGGTCGTCGTGACAGGCATGGGAGCGGTGACGCCCCTGGGCAACGACGTAGAGACATCCTGGCGGGCGGCTGTCGAGGGGCGCTCGGGCATCGGCCCGATCACCCGCTTCGACGCTTCCGCGTACGACACGCGCATTGCGGGCGAGGTGCGTAACTTCAATCCCGAAGAGTACGCCGCGGCCAAAGACCTGCGGCGCATGGACCCCTTCATCCACTACGCCATCGCCGCCTCAAAGCAGGCTGCAGCCCAGGCCAACCTCGTGATCAACGAGGACAACGCCGAGCAGGTTGCGGTGCTCATCGGCTCGGGCATCGGCGGGCTTGACACCCTGTACGAGGCCGCCACCACCCTGCTCCAGAAAGGTCCCTCCAAGGTCGGCCCGTTCACCATCCCGATGCTGCTGGTCGACCTGGCGGCCGGGCAGGTGTCCATTCAGATGGGGGCCAAGGGGCCGAACTTCGCGGTGGTGTCGGCCTGCGCGTCGTCCGCCCACTCCATCGGCGAGGGGGCCGAGCTGATCCGGCGCGGCGCCGCCAGGGTCGTGTTCACGGGCGGGGCCGAGGCGTGCGTCGGCCCGCTGGCCGTGGCCAGCTTCGGGGCCATGCGCGCCCTGTCAACTCGCAACGACGAGCCTGAGAAGGCTTCGCGCCCGTTCGACAAGCTGCGCGACGGCTTCGTGCTCGGCGAGGGCGCGGGCACCGTCCTGCTCGAAGACCTCGACTATGCCCTCGAGCGCGGCGCGCCCATCTTCGCCGAGGTTACCGGTTACGGGGCCACCGCCGACGCCTCGCACATCACCGCCCCCGCCGAGAGCGGCGACGGTGCGGCGCGGGCCATGCTCATGGCGATAAAGGACGCGGGCCTCACTCCACGCGATATCGGCTACATCAACGCGCACGGCACAAGCACCCCCCTCAATGAGAAGTATGAGACGATGGCCATCAAGCGCGCCTTCGGCGACGCGGCGTACGGAGTGCCCGTTTCGTCCACCAAGAGCGTGACCGGGCACCTGCTCGGCGCGGCGGGTGCAATCGAGGCGATCTTCTGCATCAAGGCCATCACCGAGGGCCTCCTACCCCCCACCATCAACCAGGAAGTGCGCGACCCCGACTGCGACCTGGACTACGTGCCCAACGAGGCGCGCCCGGCCCGCATCAACCACGCGATGTGCAACAGCATGGGCTTCGGCGGGCATAACGGCGTGGTCATCTTCTCGCGCTACGAAGGCTAACGCCGTCCGCAACAGGGCAAAATGAGGGGCGGGCACCGCATCTGGTGCCCGCCCTCGGCGTGTGGCTCGCCGGTTATGTCGGGATCACGGTTCCTCGCCGGGCCAGAACACGTCGAAGCTGACCTCGTAGCGGCCGCCGTTGTACTGGCCGAGCGCCTCGAACGTCTCCTGCCCCAGGTCGATCACGATGCCCCTGGAGCGCACGTAGGGGATGTCGGGCCAGTTGATTACGTCGATGAACTGCACGAACACCGAGCGGTTGCCCCGCGTCACGCGGGCCATGCGCCCGTACAGGTGCAGGTCGGCGGGGGCTGCTGCGTACAGGCCGCGCCCCACGTAGTCCCGCGGGAGGTTGCCCCAACCCTTGTTCAGCTCGATCACGCGCTCCCAGTTGGCGTTGAACACGGTGGCGTTGCCCCGAAAGCTCATCTGGTAGCCCGGGCGGTTCTGCGGCTGCGCCTGCACGGGGTCAACCACGCCCGCGGACAGGTGCTTGCTCAATAGCTCGGCGCCCAGGTGCCCGAGCTGCACGCGCCCCTGCGCCGTAAGCTCGAAGCGTGCGCGCTCGAAGTACTGCACGTAGACGCCGTTCTCCACGAACTCTTCCGAGATGGGGAAGCCGAAGACGGCCAGGCCGCCGTTGTTCAGCCAGAACTGGGAGAAGGTGCCGCCGAGGGAGTGGCCGGTCTCGGCGAAGAAGAGCCGCTCACCCACCGAGTCGGGGGTGACCTGACCGAAGTCGCGGCCCTGGGTGACCAGGGAGCCTACGTGCGTAAGCTCGACGTCCCACGGGCGGGAGCTTTCGGGGCGGTACTCGAAGCGTGCGCGCTGGAAATACTGTACAGGCACGCCGTCCTGGACGAATTCCTCGGTGATGGGGTAGCCGTAGATGTTGACCCCGCCGTTCATGAGCCAGTAGTTGAGGAAGGCGTCGCGCAGGTAGTGGCCCGTTTGCCTGTAGTACACCGAGTTGTACGAGTTGGTGTTGGTGGAGGCTGCTTCGGCGACCTTGACGGGCTGCGAAGGTAAGGGAGTTACGGAGAGAGCGATGACGAAGATGAGAGCGAGGGGAAGAACGGTGCGTTTGATGCGCGAGGCCCGTTGTAAGGGTAACGAGCTTTCCAAGGGCTATCTACTCCACTATAGGGGTAAGCCGGGCGTCACGCGGCGAGCCTGGGCAGGCGAGCAAGCCGGGCGCGTTCCGGGGTGGCCGGTATGCGAGAGCCTGTGCGGATGTATTAACCCTGTTGTGCGATCTTGTCAGTGCGCCTCTGCCCGATTAACACTGCTGCGAATTGTAGCGGAACGCGCTACCGTTTGTCAATGACCGTGCATAACGCAGATGTAGTATCTTTGCCTGCCCCGGTGGTACGCCCCCTGGCTACGCCGGTCGGGTAGTACCCTGGTCGTACGGCTGCTAGTCCTTTCAGGGGATATTAAGGTCGAAAGAGCAGGTTTCGCTTGACACGGCCGAATCGGCTCTGGTATAGTTTACTCAGGTGAGGCACCTGTCGTAGAAGAAATCCACTTCCGCCTCGCTGTAAGAACAAGGAGGTGATGCTTATGAGTAACCATTCGCTTATGAGCATCGCCGGTGAGGTAAGCGCCTAGGCGCAGCCCACTGGGCACTCGCCGGTGATGCTCCGCAAATCGGCTATAAACCCCCATCCCTAGGGATGGGGGTTTTCCGTTGCCCGCTATTCTCCCTGCAGCGCGTACTCGACCGCCTCCTCGAACGTCATGGCGCGGCCCTCGCCTGTGCGCTGCCGCCACTCCTCCTCGCTCATCTGCTCCCGCACGGCGGCCACGCGCAGGTCGTGCTCGGCCTGGTCGGCGGGGTCCACCACCGAGCCGATGGTCGCGCGCAGGGCCGCGGCCGCGCCGTACAGAGTCGCGGCGCGGGCCGGCATGCTGAGCGAGTGAGCTACTTCGGCCAACCTCTCCAGGCACCAGGCCACGCCACCTTTGTCGCCGATTTCCCTGCGTATGATCACGCTCTCGGCGAGCAGATCCACTGCACCCCGATTGTCCCCTTTCAGCATAGCGCTCCATGCCATCGTACCCAGCGTGGTGGCGACGCCCCACTTTTGGCCCAGCGCCCTGCGCGCCGCAAGGCTCTCCTCGAGCAGTGCCGCTGCGCGGTCGAAATCGCCCTGCCGAACCGCAGCCTCTCCGAGGCCCGCAAGCGCCATGGCTACCCGGGCCGTATCGCCGAGACGCCGGTGGATGCCGAGACTCTCTTCGAGCCGGAGGCGCGCGGTGTCATAGTCGCCGGTGCGCATGGCTGCCCACCCGAACTGGATTAGCATGTCCGCGACGCCGCGCGTATCGCCCAATTCTCTGCTCAGGGCAATGGCCTCCTCAAGTAGCACGATTGCGGTTATATAGTCGCCTCGTTCCGTGGCGATCTCACCGAGCCCGTCGAGGGCGTCTGCAATTGCGGCTCTATCTCCGACTTCGCGGAAGACCTCCAGGCCCTGCGCGTAAAGGGATTCGGCCGTCGCGTAATCGCTTTGCAGGTAGGCAAGATTGCCTTCCATGACCATCGCCTTCGCGCGCAGCAGGGTATTCTCCGGCGTTTGCGTGTGCTGCCGCGCCAGCACCGCCGCTATCCAGGCGCGTCCTTCGTGCAGGTCACTGCGCGTGTTCCAGAAGCGGTGAAGCGCAATCACTATGCGCAGCCCGATAGTTGCGTCTTCCACGCCCAGGCTCCATTGCAGCGCGGCGCGGATATTGTCGTAATCGTCGCCAATGCGGGCGAGCCATGCTGCCTGGTCGGAGCCGAGCAGATAGGGCGTCAGACGCTCCACGAACGCGAGGAAGTACTGAGCATGCTGCTGCCGAAGCGCCTCTGCCTCCCCGCTCTCCTCCAACTTCTCGCGAGCGTACTCCTGTATCGTCTCCAGCATAATGTACCTTAGGTCGCCGCCCACGCCCTCGCGCACGACGAGCAGGCTCTTGTCCACCAGCGAGCTTACCCCCTCCACCACGTCGATCTCCAGGTCGTCCTCGGTGTCGCACACCGCCTCTATGGCCTCAAGGGTGCGGCCACCCTGGAACACGGCCAGACGCCTCAACAGGCGCTGCTCGGGAGGGTCGAGCAGGTCGTAGCTCCACTCTATGGCGGTGCGCAGGGTCTGCTGGCGGGCGGGCAGGTCGCGGGCGCCGCCGGTGAGAAGCTTCAGCCTGTCCTGCAGGCGGGCGAGCAGCGCCTGGGGGGTGAACAGCCTCGTACGTGTGGCCGCAAGCTCGATCGCCAGCGGCAGCCCGTCTAGCCGGCAGCAGATCTCGAACACGGCGGGCGCGTTCTCGGCGGTAAGCTCGAATTTGTCGCGAGCGTCGGCGGCCCTGTCCACGAACAGCCTGACTGCCTCGTACCGGGTCGCCCGGTCGGGCGGCGGCGCGTACTGCAGGTCGGGCAGAGAGAGAGGCGGCACGGGGAAGTCCTTCTCGCCGCGCAGGCGCAACAGCTCACGGCTCGTCACCAGCAGCGCAAGCCCAGGGGCCGACTGCACCAGGTGAGCTAGGGCACCCGCGGCGGGCATGACCTGCTCGAAGTTGTCCAGCACGAGCAGCATCTGCCTGTCGCGCAGGTGCTCGGCGAGGATGTCGAGCAGCGGGCGGTCGCCGGTCTCGCGCAGGCCTAGCGTGCGGACGATCTCGGGCAGGACCAAGCTGGGGTCGGTAATGGGCGCGAGGTCTACGAAGTACGCCCCGTCGGCGAAGCGGTCCTGCACCTGGGAAGCGGTGTGCAGGGCGAGGCGGGTCTTGCCGATGCCCGGCGGCCCGGTAAGCGTTATGAGGCGCGAATGCCTGCCGAGCAGGAGATCGGACAGGCGCGCCACTTCCACCGTGCGCCCCACGAACGAGGTGACCTGCACCGGCAGGTTGCCGGGGTGCGCGGGGACGGCTGGGGTGGTCGGAGCGGAGGCGCCCGCCTCAGACGCGGGCCAGGTGGGCAGGTGCCCACGGGCGAACTGCATGAACGCAGCACTCTCCTCGTCCGGGACGGCGAAGTACTCGGCCAGCAGCTCGACCATCTGCCGCGAGGGGCGGCGGCTGCCCACCTCGATCTTCTGGATGGCCCACGGCGAGCATCCGATGCGGTCGGCAAGCTCCTCCTGGGTCAGGTCGCGCG
>DASTEB010000314.1:0-9696 GCA_035710025.1 Chloroflexia bacterium | reverse complement strand
AACGGTGCGACATGGATACCATTTATGCCGCCAAGCGCGGCCTACGATATCGACCAGCAGGACAACATCATCAACCGCATCTACCACCTCATCCTGCCCGTCACCGTGCTCGCCTTCGTCAACGTTGCGCAGTTCTCGCGCTTCATCCGGGCGTCGATGCTGGAGGTGTTACGGCAAGACTACGTGAGGACGGCATGGGCCAAGGGGCTGGCACAGCGCACCGTCATCCTGCGCCACGCCCTGCGTAACGCCCTCATCCCCGTCATCACGGTCGTTACCCTGTCGCTGCCCTTCCTCTTCTCCGGTGCTATCGCCACGGAGACTGTGTTCGGGTACCCGGGCATGGGGCAGTTATTCGTGACGTCCATCTTCGTGCTCGACATACCGCTGGTGATGGCGTTCCTGCTCATCATCACCACGCTGATCATCGTCTCCAATATCCTGGCTGACGTGCTGTACGCGGTCGCCGACCCGCGCATCAACTACAGTTAGAACCGCATACGGCAGCATGGCGATTAGCACCCCGTCGCCATGCATTCTCTATTCAGTGTAATCGTTCTCGGGATCAGGATATAGGAGGTCAACGAACTCACTGAAACTATGCGCAACTTCAATAAACGCACTCTCCTTTCGGAGACCTGTCCAGGCCGGCAGTCCTTCGACAAACGCAACAACTCGGCCGTTGCCTTCAGGGGTGAGGTCCAAGAAGAGCATGGAGCCGCCACCGTCGTGTGAGAACGGCAGCACCGCTGGTGGCACCTGGAAGACCTGCCTGGCGTTCTTTATCTCACCTATGAATGTGTCGTACCCATATGTGCCACGCTCGTCCGGTTTTGTACTGAATATCACATTGAAAGCCATAGGTTCGCCGTCAGCGTGTGGCGGGACGTTTACAAGGTATGGGAGGTGGCCACCATTAGCCACACCTATGAACGCACGGAAATCCACAGGGAGAGTTGTACCGAGCACGGCCTCTATACTGCGGATCTCGCTCTCACTGGGTGGCCCATCGGACTCGAGAATGGTCAGGTGCTTGTATTGTGTTGCCACTTCGGCCCCTCCTTTGAGCCTCTGTACGGAAGCCAGATCGTCTATGGGCCTACTTCAGCAGAGGGCTTTTGCCGCCCCAGTGGTTGGAGAAGTGGTCGTAGAAGAGGAAGTTCTGCGCGTAGCCCGCAAGCTCGCCGAAGCGCTCGCGGAACGCCTCCGCAACGGTGTTGTAAGCGGCTGTGGTGATGCTCTTCGGCCCCGACCATTGGGGGAAGTAGAGGTCGCGGGCCAACTGCCATACGTGCGTGTCCACCGGCACGGCCTCGGTCTTGTCGAGCGAGAAGAGGCACACGCAGTCAGCGATCTTCGCGCCGATGCCGTTCAATGCGACAAGCTCGCTGTGGGCCTGCTCGTACGGCACCGCGCGCAGCGAGGCGGCCCAGGCCGGCCCACGCTCCTCTATCTGCCGGGCCACCTTCACAATGTTCCGCCCACGGAACCCCAGCGACGTGGCACGAGTCAGCGCGTCCACGTCGGCGGATGCCAGGGCGCCTGCCGGCGGGAAGGCGAAGCGCTCCTCTCCCCACACCACGCCCAGCGGCTCGCCCAGCATCGCCGAGAAGCGGCCGATGGAGTACGCGATCCGGGGCACGCTGTTTGCCGTTGAGCAGACAAACGACAGTATGCACTCCTCGGGGTCCTGCCGCAGCAAGCGCAAGCCCGACCACCTGCGCGCGGCATCGCCCGCGGCGGGGTCGTCCTCGGCGATGCGGCGCACGATCTCGCCCAGGTCGGTGTCAAGCTGGAAGTAGTCGCGTATGAGGTCTTCGCGGCCCGGCTCGGGGTAGGTCCACCACGAGTATGTGTTGCCGTCCTGCCGGATACCGGCGACCGTGCGGCCCACCACGCCTACCCACCAGCCGTCCGGGCCGCGCTTCCAGCGGAAGGCCTGGCCTGAGGCGAGGGTGTCGTCGGGCGAGAACTCGGCGGGGTTGTAAGTGAACCGGCCGACGTCCATGTCGTCCTGGGCGGCGTGCGAAGGGGCGGTAGCGGCGGGTGTGTTCATGCCGTTGATTATACCCGTTGAGGTGGGACTGGGCCGGGATGTGCAAGCGAAGGAGCGATAGCGTGGAGCAGCAAGACAGCGGGAAAGCGCGGGAGAAAGACGAGGAGCGCATCGAGCGCGCGGTGATCGACGAGGAGCGAAACCAGGTCCTCCACCAGCTTGAGGACTGGCTTGAGATACCGATGCTGGTGCTCAGCTTCGCGTGGATCGTGCTCTTCGTGGTCGACGTGGTGTGGGGTCTTAGCCCCATCCTGGAGACGGCAAACACCGTCATCTGGATCATCTTCATCCTCGACTTCGCCGTCAGGCTCACGCTGGCCCCGTACAAGCTCGACTTTCTCAAGTCGAACTGGCTGACCGCGATCTCGCTGCTTGCGCCGGGGCTGCGTCTGCTCCGCATAGCCCGCCTCGCTCGCGTGCTCAGACTGGCCCGGGTGACGCGCGGGCTGCGGCTGCTTCGCGTGGTTAGCTCGCTCAACAGGGGGATGCGCGCTCTGGGCGCTGCCATGCGCCGCCGCGGGTTCGGCTACGTAGTGCTGCTCACCGTTATCGTCGCGCTGGCAGGCTCGGCGGGCATACTGGCGTTCGAGGGGGATGTGCCCGAGGGCGAAGGCGGGGTCATCCGTACCTACGGCGACGCGCTGTGGTGGACCGCGATGGCCCTCACCACGATGGGCTCCGACTACTTTCCGCTCACTCCCGAGGGGCGAATACTGGGCTTCCTCATCGCGCTGTACGCCTTCGCCGTGTTCGGCTACCTGACGGCGACCCTCGCCACCTTCTTCGTAGGGCGCGATGCCGAGAGCGCGGAGGGTGAGATCGCGGGCGCGGTCAGCGTGGAGGCGCTGCACGGCGAGATTGCGCTGCTGCGGGAGGAGCTGGCCGCGGTCAGCGAGGGGCTGAAGCGCACCGGCGCGGAGGGTTAACGGGAACGATACGGCCGCAGCAGCAAGCCGTATCGTCCTGGGGTTAAGGAACGTGCTAGACGGGAGGCTTCGTCGTTACACGCGGGTAAGCTTTTGTTGGGTAACGCCGCTACTGTTGCCGTTACCGTTACCGTTGGTTTGCCCGATGAGGCCGAGCTGCGACTGTTGACCCGGAGTGGTCTCGGATGCTCCTTCTCCTTCGGCGGTTGTTTCCTGCCCCGGCGCACCGGGTACTTCGTGGCAGTGGCGGCAGCGGGCTTCGTAGTTCTCCTTGGCCCCGACCATGATGATGGGGTCGTCGTAATTGGCTGGCTGCCCGTCGATCAGGCGCTGCGTGCGGCTGGCGGGTGCACCGCACACCATGCAGATTGCCTGCAGCTTGTCCACCATCTCGGCCTCGGCCATCAGGTGGGGCATGGGGCCGAACGGCTCGCCGCGGAAGTCGGTGTCCAGCCCGGCCACGATCACGCGCAGGCCGCGTTTGGCCAGCTTCCGGCACAGCTCTACCACGCCATCGTCGAAGAACTGCGCCTCGTCTATGGCGACCACGGTCGTGTCGGGCTTAAGCTGCTCCTCGATCTGGGCGGACGACTCGATCGCGACGGCCGAATGGAGCACGCCGTTATGCGAGGCGACCTGGCTTGCCGAGTAGCGCGTGTCGATCTGCGGCTTGAACACCTGGACCTTCTGGCGGGCGATCTGGGCGCGCTTGACGCGGCGGATCAGCTCCTCGGTCTTGCCCGAGAACATGCTGCCGCAGATCACCTCGATCCAGCCCCCGGCGTAGTGCTTGGGGTGCGGGCCGAGCGGTCCCTGGTCCTGCATGAAGCGTTGTACGTAATCTCCCAAAAGTGTCTCACCTCTCAGTCGCGCTGTATCGTGGTCCGGTGAGTCCGATTATAGTGTGGAAAGCCTGTCCGCAAGGGTTAAGACGGGCGCGAGCGGCCCCCGGTTGTGCACAGCGGGGCCCTGTCGGGAAGGGACGCGGGTAGCCGGCCGCGTCGGAGGGGAAATAGAAAGAGGGCACCCAGGCTTGCGCCGGGTGCCCTCTCCTGCTGGCTGTGTTGTGCTTTATACCTCGGCGGTCTCGGTCTCCGTAGACTCGACCGTGTCAAGCTCGCCCTCGGCGCCCTCGCCCTCGCCCTCGACCGGACGGCGGCGCTCCTGAGGAGGAGGCGCGATGTTGGCCTTGTTCTTCGAGCCGCGCCTGGCGACCTGAGCCGGTTGCGTTACCTGGGTCCTGTTACCCATGCGGCGCATGAAGCGCTCTACCTGGCCGGCGGTGTCGACGATGCGCTGCTCGCCCGTGAAGAACGGGTGGCACTTGCTGCACAGGTCGGTCTTGAGGACTTCCTTCGTCGACATGGTCTGCCAGGTATTTCCGCAGGCACACGTTACCGTGGCGAGCACATACTTGGGGTGAATACCTGTCTTCATGTCTAAATCTTTCCCTTCGCCTTTCGACGCTGTTGAGCGGACCGAATTCCTACTCTACTATAATATGATGCCGTTTACGCCTGGACGGTTTCAGGGGCGTACACGCTGACGCGCTTGCGTTCCTTGGTGGCGTGCTCGAACTTCACGGCGCCGTCAATCAGAGCGAACAGCGTGTGGTCCTTGCCCATGCCCACGTTGTTGCCCGGGTGAATGCGGGTGCCGCGCTGGCGCACGATGATCGTGCCCGAGCGCACCGCCTGGCCGTCGCCGGCCTTCACGCCAAGCATCTTCGGATTGCTGTCGCGCCCGTTACGGGACGAGCCTACACCTTTCTTATGAGCCATTTCGTTCTCCCTTCAAGGAAACATTGAGCGGTTGCGGGTGGGGCCTTCGCCCCGGCGGGCCGTGGCCCGTCCCTACTTCTTGCCCTTTGCTTCCTGGACGCTTATCTCTTTGATCGACAGCCGCGTGAGGTTCTGGCGGTGGCCGGTCTTGCGGCGATAGCGCTTCTTCGCCTTGAACTTGAATATGATCAGCTTCTTGCCGCGCGTCTGGCGCAGCACGGTGGCAACAACCTTGGCGCCCGCAACGGTGGGGGAGCCCACCTGCACGCCGTTGTCGCCGCTCACGAGCAGGACTTCGCCAAGCTCAACCTGACTTCCAGGCTCGGCGTCGAACCTCTCGACCTCGATTATTTCGCCGGGAGACACCCTGTACTGGTGGCCGCCGGAGCGCACTATCGCGTACACCGCAATTCCTCCGCTCAATGTTTGGGTCACAGCCTCTAATTATATCAGCGGCAGGCGCCAGTGTCAAGCGCGATTCTTCACCCTCGCGCGGCCCACGAAGCCCTAACGCGGGCGTAACCCACCGCCGGTATACTTTCGGCGGATCGTGTTGTGAGATTGGGCGCCGGCCATTGAAGCGCGAGCCGTAAGCGTGCTATACTCGCATGTGGACGTGAGCAGTTAGGGCACCGGAGCGGCGGCGCGGTAGGGCACCTATGCAGGGTGGGGCGCTTTCGCGCCCGGGAACCGGAACAGGGGCAGGCAGTGAAGGCAAACAGGCTGTTATTGGGCCTTGTCGTGGCGACTTTGTTGCTCGCGTCGTGTACGGCTGCCCCGCAGCCTACCCCCACGCCCGTACCGGCCCCTCCTTCACCCACCCCCGCGCGTCCCAGCCTCATCACCTCGCGCATGGGCGAGCCGGAGGACATCGAGCCTGGCGAGGCCGACATCCAGGCGGGCCGCCTCGCCCTGGGCGAGCGCTTTATCGGCATTATCTCCTGCACTATGGGCACCGAGTACCACTCGACCGTGGCGAACGAAGCGAAGCAGCGCCTGGAGGGGCTCGGGCTGCGCGCCGAGATATTCGACTCCAAGGCAGAGGCCGACACCCAGGCCGGGGCGATCCGCGACTTCATGGAGCGCGGGGCCGCCGCCATCATCATCTGCGTGCTCGACCCGCAGATGGTGTCGGACGCGGTGTGGGAGGCATCGAACAGCGGTATCGCGATAGTGCAGTTCGCCGGACGCGATACGTCGGCCAACGGCATCTCGATCAGCGCGGAGGACTCGGACCTGGGCTGCGCGGCAGGCACCATCGCAGGCGAGGCGATCCGCGCCGAGAAAAACGGCGAGGCAACCGTAGCAATCCTCGACTACCCCGACCTGCCCGCCCTGGCGGAGCGCACCGAGAGCATCGAAAAGTGCCTCAAGATGTCGGCGCCTACCGCCACGATCCTGTGCTGCTACCTGGGGGGCACCTCGGAGAACGGCAAAGCCTCGATGGAAGCGGCCCTCGAGATACACCCCGATATCGACGCTGTGGTCAGCATCAACGACGCGGGAGCCTACGGGGCGATCGAAGCGCTCGATGCCGCCGGCAAGGACGGCCGCGGCACGATAGTGGTGGGCATCGACGGCGAGGCGCGCGCCCTCGAGATGATCGAGCGGGGCGATTACTTCCGCGGCACAGTGGATACCAATCCCGCGCTGACCGGGCGAATGGCGGCCAACGGCGTGATCATGCTGCTGGCCGGCAAGACCGTGCCCAAGAGCGTGAAGGTGCCGGTCAACCCCATCACCCCCGGCTCGCTACCTATTCCCTCGCCCTGAGCCGCGGCCTAGAAGAAAAGGTTGCCGAAGGTCAGCGGCTCTTTGTACTTCAGGTTTGGCGAGGTCGAGACCATCAGCTCCTGTATCGCTACCTCGGGCTGGTCGTTGTCGCCGGCCGACGCCGCGAAGCCGATGGCCGCGCCCGGCTGCGGGCGGAACGTGCCCAGCGCCTCCCACGGCACTGCCGCCTCCAGCGTGTAGCCGTTGCCTGCCTCACGGAGTCGCGCAGCCACCGTCACCAGCCTGATGCGCTCGGGCCTGCGGTCGGGGTTCCAGAAGTACGCCTCGGGAGCCAGCCCCTCGAAGTCGCCGGGCGACAGCCCAAGCTGGAAGTCGTCTGCGTTGCCCTCGCGAGAAGCGAAATCGCCCGCGAGGTCGGTATCGAACCAGATCTCGACGTCGTCGCCTTTGTAAAGGTCGCCTGCGCGGGTGCGCGTGGTCTGCACGTGCACGTTGTCGGTCACCACCACCGCGACGTAGAAGTTGGTCGAGTCCCAGGCGAAGTTGAACTCAGCCCCCAGGTCGTCCGGCCCACCCCACTCGCGGCCCTGGCGGTGGGTGATATGGGGGGCCGCGAACGGGCCGGGCGCAGCGCCGGCCCAGTCGGCCAGGTTGCCGTCTATGGTCGGGGGCACGAGGGCCAGCGGGACGCGGACGTCCGAGCCGTTGCCTTCGCGCACCGGGCCCGGGTAGGTGCGCTCGCCCGGCTCCTGGAACCGCGCGGCGCCGGGCGACTGCCCCTGGCCGAATACGCCCGTGGCGAGCGCTATCAGGAGGGCGCCGGCCGCCAGCAGCACGAGCGCGCCCGCCAGCACAAGCGTGCCGCGCCCGCCCACCGGCGCCGGCGTGATAACCTCGCGCTCGGGCTGCACGGGGGGCACGTACTGCTCGGATGTGTAGGGCCTGGGCTTCTCATAGGGTCGCGTGGATGGCCGGTTGCGCGGGGGTTGTGTATGCCCCCTGGTGCCCGGGCCGAGCGGGCCGGTGAGCCTGCGCGGGCCTGCGCCGTTGCCCAGCACATTGGGCGTGCCCGGCCTGCGGTTCAGCCAGGGCGAGCCGGGCGGCAGCCAGCGGGCCACCTCCTCCAGATCGCGGGCCAGGTCGAGCGGGTCGGCGTAGCGGAGCGAGGGGTTCTTGGCAAGGGCCTTGTCCAGCACGGGCTGCAGTTCTGCCGGCAGGCGCGGGTTGACCGAGCGCAGGGTCGGCGGGTTGTCGTGTACCTGCCGGTAGAGCACAGTCGCGGTGTGCTCGCCCGCGAAAGGGGTCACGCCCGTCAGCATCTCGTACAGCACCACGCCGAGCGAGTACACGTCCGAGCGCGCCTCGGCGGGCCGCCCGCTGATCTGCTCCGGCGCGAGGTAGTCGGCGGTGCCCATGACGTGCCCTGTGGCGGTAAGGGCCGACTGTGCGTTGTCGGCGGCGCGGGCGATGCCGAAGTCGGTGAGCAGTACCGATCCGTCCGGCTCGACCAGGATGTTGCCGGGCTTGACGTCGCGGTGGATCACGCCGTGGCGGTGGGCGTAGTGCAGGGCCGACGCGATAGCCTTGACGATGCTCACGATCGACTCGAGGGCGAGGGGGCCGTTGTCGCGCAGGATGTCGCGCAGGGTGGTGCCCTGCACGTAGCGCATGGCGATGTAGTGCAGCGTGCCCGCCTGCTCGACGTCGTACACGCGCACGATGGAGGGGTGCTCCAAGTTGGCGGCTGTGACCGCCTCGCGGCGGAAGCGCTCTACTGCGCGGGGGTCCATGGCGAGCGCCGGGTCGAGCACCTTGATGGCCACGGCGCGGTTCAGGGCAGTATCGTGTGCCCTGTATACCGTGGCCATACCTCCCCTTCCAAGGAGGGACTCGACCTGGTATTTGCCTAGGCGCTTACCTGTGAGTGTGTCCAAATCAGGACCCGTGCGCCGCCCCGCCCGCAGGAACGAAGCAGCGCGCTGCTGAACTGCCCGCCGGTTGCGCCCGCGCCGGGCGGCGGCTAGCGCTCGATGTTATAGAAGGCGCGCAACCCCGGATAGACCGCGCTGTCGCCAAGCTCGGTCTCGATCTGCAGGAGGCGGTTGTACTTGGCCGTGCGCTCGCCGCGGGCCGGAGCGCCCGTCTTTATCTGGCCGGTGTTGAGCGCGACCGCGAGGTCGGAGATGGTGGTGTCCTCGGTCTCGCCCGAGCGGTGCGAGAGTACAGCCGTCCAGCCCGCCTGCTGCGCGTCGCGCACCGCCTGAATTGCCTCGGTGAGCGTGCCGATCTGGTTCACCTTGGTGAGCAGTGAGTTGCAGGAGCGCTCGCGGATGGCGCGGGCCACGCGCTCGGTGTTGGTCACGAGCAGATCATCGCCCACAAGCTGCACGCGCTTGCCTATGCGCTCGGTGAGCAGCTTCCAGCCGTCCCAGTCGTCCTCGGCGAGCCCGTCCTCCAGCGAGATGATGGGGTACTTGCTGACCCAGTCCTCCCAGAATGCGACCATCTCCTCGCTGTTCAGCTTGCGCCCTTCCTTGGCGAGGTTATAGGTGCCATTCTCGTAAAGCTCGGTCATGGCGGGGTCGAGCGCGATATGGATATCCTCGCCCGGCCGGTAGCCCGCCTTCTCGATGGCCTGCAGGATCACCTCGACAGCTTCGGCGTTGCTCTTGAGCGACGGCGCGAACCCTCCCTCGTCTCCGACACTGGTGGCGTAGCCCCTGGAGGCCAGCAGGCTCTTGAGAGAGTGGTACACCTCGACGCCCCAGCGCAGCCCCTCGTGGAAGGTGGGTGCGCCGGTGGGCATGACCATGAACTCCTGGAAGTCGGTCGAGTCGGCGGCGTGCTTGCCTCCGTTGAGGATGTTCATCATCGGCACGGGCAGCGTGCGGGCCGCGAGGCCGCCCAGGTAGCGGTACAGCGACATGTTGAAGTGCCTGGCAGCGGCGTGGGCCGCCGCGAGCGACACGCCCAGGATGGCGTTAGCGCCGAGCCGCCCCTTGTTGGGCGTGCCGTCCATCATGATGAGGTGGTGGTCCAGCCCGGCCTGGTCGCAGGCGTCGTCGCCTATAATCTGCTCAGCGATCTCCACATTCACGTGCTCGACGGCATTCAGCACGCCCTTGCCCCCGTAGCGGGCCTTGTCGCCGTCGCGCAGCTCGACGGCCTCATGCGCGCCGGTCGATGCGCCCGACGGAAC
>DASTEB010000313.1:0-3766 GCA_035710025.1 Chloroflexia bacterium | reverse complement strand
CGTGGAGCCGGGCAGCACCTTCTACCCCTTCGTACGCTGCCTCGCCTGCCGAGACATGCTCTCGGGCTACCCCGACGGCACCTTCCGCCCCGGCAACCCCGTCACGCGCGGCCAGCTGTCCAAGATCGTCAGCAACGCCGCCGGGTTCTCGGAGCCGGTGAGCGGGCAAACGTTCGAGGATGTGGCGGTTGGGTCCACGTTCTACGAGTACGTGGAGCGGCTGGCATCTCGCGAGATCATCGCCGGGTACGCCTGCGGTGGGCCGGGCGAGCCGTGCGGGGCGGGCAACCTCCCTTACTTCCGCCCGTTCGCCGGGGTGACGCGAGGTCAGACGACCAAGATCGTGGCTATCGCCCGCGCGCTGCCTGACCCTTCGCCCGGCCAGCAGACCTTCGCCGACGTGCCCGAAGGCTCAACCTTCTGGACGTGGATCGAGGCGCTGTCGTCGGCGGGGGCCATAGCAGGCTACCCGTGCAGTGGCGCGGGCGAGCCGTGCGACTCGGAGAGCAGGCCGTACTTCCGCCCCGGCAACGGGGTAACGAGGGGGCAGTCGGCCAAGATAGTGTCGGTGGCCTTCTTCCCCGAGTGCTCCACGCCGTGAGGTAGGATGTCAGTAAAGCAGACAATCAAAGGGGCAGACGTAGGTGTCTGCCCCTCCGCTTTGCCCGGCGGACTTCAGGCGTTCTCCCTGTGCGCCAGGTAATCCTCGTAGCCGCCCTCGAAGGCGCGGGCGCGGCCGTCGCGGACCTCGATCACGCGCTCGGGGTAGGAGTGGAGGAAGGCGCGGTCGTGAGCCACGGCGATCACGGCCCCCTCGTAGGCCTCCAGCGCGGCCTGGAAGTGGGCGCGGCCCTCGATGTCGAGGTGGTTCAGCGGCTCGTCCAGCAGGAGCAGGTTGCACCCGCGCAGCACCAGCACCGCCAGCTGCAGGCGCGTGCGCTCGCCCGGCGAGCACTCCCGCGTGAGCCGGAAGACATCGTCGCCTTCGAACAGGAAGAAGTGCAGGAACGTGCGGGCGTCGGTCTCGCTCATTGGGCGCTCGCGCATGGCCGTTTCAAGCACCGTGGCCGATGGGTCGAGCGTATCCTGCTCCTGCGCCAGCACGCCGAGCACCACCCCGCCGCCCAGCTTGATCACGCCCGCTGTGGGCCGCAGCGTGCCCTCGATCACGCGCAGGAGGGTGGTCTTGCCCGCGCCGTTGGGGCCGACCAGGGCCACCCGGTCGGCGTACTGCACGTCGAAGGAGGCGTGTTCGAACAGCGGCGGGTTGCCGGGGTAGGCGAACGACACGTCTTCCACCCGCAGCACCGAGCGCCCGCCCGCCGGGGCCGGGCCGAAATCGAGCTTGAGCCACCAGCTCTGCCCCGGCTTCACCACGCGCTCGTCTGAGGCGAGATAGCGGTCGAGCTTGCGCTCGCGCGACTTGGCGATGGCCGCCTTCTTGCGGGCGTACACACGCAGGCCGGGCTGGCGCGGGGTGGTCGACTTCTCGATGGCGAGGGCGCTGTTGCGCTTCTCCTGGATGTCGCGCTTGACTTTGTCCACGTACTCTTGCTGGCGGCGCCACGCCTCAAGCTGCGACTCGCGCTCGCGCACCCGAGCCGCCTCGAAGTCCGAGTAGTTGCCCTCATAGCTCTTGACGGTGCGGGTGACGGGGTCGAGGTAGAGGACGCGGCTGACCGTCGCGTCGAGGAAGCGGCGGTCGTGCGACACGACGAGCACGCTGTTAGGGTAGCCATGCACGAACCCCTCCAGCCACTCGAGCGCCTCCACGTCGAGGTGGTTGGTAGGCTCGTCGAGCAGGAGCAGCTCAGGCTCGCGCATCAGGAGGAGAGCGAGCCCGAGGCGCGTCTTCTGCCCGCCGCTCAGGGTGCGCGCGGGCGTTTCCGGCGCGATGCCGGCCAGCGACAGCCCTTGCAGGACGGCCGCGGCGCGGTGCTCGCGCTCGTAGCCCCCTAGCGCTTCGAAGCGGGCCAGCGCCTCGTCGTACTCGCGCATGGCGGCTTCCATATCGGGCGCGGTGGCGAGGGCGTCGGCTGCGCGCTGCACGGCGTGCTCGGCCGCGACAATCTCCCCCTGGGCCGACTCGATCAGCTCGCCCACGGTGTGATCGCCCACGCCCTCCAGCTCCTGCGCGAGGTAGCCAACGCGCGCCCCGCGCGGGGACAGCACGACCGTACCCGAGTCGGGCGTGTCGCGGCCTGTTATGATGCGAAGTAAGGTGGTCTTGCCGGCGCCGTTGGGGCCGATGAGCCCGGCGTGCTCGCCGTCGTTGAGTATGAAGGTCGCGCCGTCCAACACGACGGCAGCGCCGTATGATTTACGCAGGTCCTGGACTTGAAGCATGGGTGTCCCCTCTCCTGAGACACCGGGCGGTGTCTCGCTAAATAGCGGCTATATACGAATGAGAGGGGATGCGGGTCACTGTACGCTCCTAGCTAAGTCCGATAAGGTCCGGCCGCGGTGCGCTCGCGTGCGCTGCCGGGGCTCGACACTGTTATTATACAAAATAGGCGGGGCGGGCGAGTATACGCCGTGTGGCCGATTGAGGGTGTAAGGTGATGCGTGACGCGTGATGCGTGATGCGTGACCTCTCGCGAGCACCCCGGCATACGTCGTACTACCCGGCTTGGATAAGCTCACGCATCACGTATCACGCATCACCAGACGGTGGCAAGCAACTTGCGACACCCAACCCACAGTATACAGAGGGCACACAGGAGGATGACGTGGCGCAAACTTTACCGCACGAGGCAATGAACGCTATCGCGGGCGGGTACCACGGCGACCCGTTCGCCGTGCTCGGGCCGCACCCGGTGCGTATTGAAGACGGGAAAGAGGGAATGGCGGTGCGCGCCATGTTGCCGTGGGCCACCGGGGTCAAGCTCGCGCTGGCTAACGGCCAGTCGTTCGACATGTGGCGCATCCACCCCGACGGGCTGTTCGAGGCCGTCGTGGCGCGCGACGCCGTCGAGGGGCCGCAGTCGTACACCCTGCAGGCCACGTCGGGCGCGGGCAGCCGGGCCGACCTCATAGACGCCTACGCCTTCGGCCCCCTGCTCACCGACTTCGACCTGCACCTGATCTCCGAGGGCCAGCACTACCGCACCTACGAGAAGATGGGCGCGCACCGGGTCAAGGTGGGCGACGTGTGGGGCGTGCACTTCGCGGTGTGGGCACCCAACGCCGAGCGCGTGAGCGTGATCGGCAACTTCAACAACTGGGACGGACGCATACACCCGATGCGCTTCCACCCCGGCGCGGGCATCTGGGAGATTTTCATCCCTAACCTGCCCCTGGGTGAAGCCTACAAGTACCAGATCAAGCCCCGCGGGGGCGGCCCGCTGGTCGAGAAAGCCGACCCCTACGGCTTCTACGCCGAGTACCGCCCGCGCACCTCCTCTATCGTGTTTGACATCGACCGCTACCAATGGAGCGACGGCGAGTGGCTGAGCGAGCGCGCCAAAAGGCAGGCGCTCGACGCGCCCATCTCCATCTACGAGGTACACCTGGGCTCGTGGAAGCGCGCCCTGGGCGGCGGGCGGCCCACCACGGCCGAAGGGGGCGTTACCGAAACGGGCGGTTGGCTGAACTACCGCCAACTCGCGCACGAACTGGTCGATTATGTCAAGTATATGGGTTTCACGCACATTGAGTTGCTGCCTGTATCAGAGCACCCCTTCGACGGCTCGTGGGGCTACCAGACGATCGGGTACTACGCGCCCACCAGCCGCTACGGCGACCCGGCCGACTTCCAGTACTTCGT
>DASTEB010000312.1:0-7266 GCA_035710025.1 Chloroflexia bacterium | reverse complement strand
TTGGCGAGGCTGGCGTTCTGTATGTCGGCCAGGGTAGGCCGGTGCAGCCCGAGCGCCCAGTGACCGGTACCCTCCCGGTAAGCCGACGGCAGCGTAGAGCGCCACGGCCCGGGGTCGAGCCTGTGCAGCGCGGCGAGCGCTCGGGCCAGCGCGCGTGCGTGTGACGTAGGAAACGCGGCGGTGCGGCGGTAGTGCTCGGACAGGGTGCGCGCCTCGGGCAGCAGACCGAGCACGAGCATGTTGTCGCCTTCGTCGAACGAGTGGAACGGGGGCAGGAAGGGCTCGACGGCAGAGGCCGCCGGGCCTGCATTGAGCAGGGCGTACACGGCGGCCTCGTTGCGCAAGGTGGCTACCTTGTCTGGCGCGGTGGCGTGCTTGAGCAGGTAGGACGGGCCGGCGGTGGAGGTGAGCTTGTAGTTGTCGTTGCGGAAGGAGGTGTCCTGGATAGAGAGGCCGCCGAGGACGAGATCAGCCGGGGTCGCTAGATTGTGACGGAGGGGGTAGGGGAGTGGTGACATTCGGCCGATAACGGCAGGCAATAGGCTATAGGCGACATATGCACGGAGGGTTGGTGCTAGAAGGACCCATGCGCATGGCAATTGCTTCCGGTCCTAGCCAACCGGAAGTCGTGTCCCCCTTTGGCATATAGTCCTCCATAATTTCACCCCCTATATATGCCTGAAGCACAGCCGAGTCCCGATCTACCCAGATCGTCCGGTACCCTAGATCCGGGGGTGTACTCCCATCGACATTCTGAGGCGGATACCAGTCGATCCACCTAATATCTCGCCACTCGAGCTCAACAAATTTCTCGAAATCGATATCATGACTTAGTTTGAATACGTAATCCGGCTTCTCTGGGTCTGGTCCTTTCATGTAGCCGCTCAGTGCCACCGAGCGCTGGTTCGGAGACTCCAAACCCGGTTCTTCGGACGGAAAACCAATATCCCCCTTATTCGCATCGTTACCATTCATGGCATTCCTCCTGTGTGGGGAAAGATTACTCACAGAGCCAACACTGCGGCAAGTGGCTCATACATGACCGAAGGAGTGCGCAGCGATCGGGACAACAAAATGCCCTTAGGTATGGCCATGAGGGAGCGGGGAGGGACGAGTATGCGCTTGCCTAAGCTGCTACGCAGATTAGTGGCAGTGGGTCAATTGTATACCCCCCATATAGGTACTGTCAATATGTAGGGAGATAATCTCACGTCCGAAGGGAGCCTTTCTGGTGTCAAATAGGCAGGGCAAATGCGAACCAAGGCTACGCAAGGCCATGTTCAACGGCAAAGTGCGCTGCAGCGGTCCGTGAAGTGACATCTATCTTGTTATAGATGGAGTAGAGATGGGCGCGCACAGTGTTCGGGCTAAGGAAGAGGCGCGCGGCAACCTCGAAATTGGTAAGTCCAAGGGCGACCAGACGCAAGAGCTCGACCTCACGCTTGCTGAGTCCGGCCGGGTACGATCCGAGGTTGGCGTCGAGTTTTGCGTCTTGACGATTGGATGAGACTGTACGTGACGCGGTTACCAGCGCGAGCACCTCGGTGAGGGCATGATCAAGCGATACAGGCTCCTCAGCCGACAACCGAGCGAATTCCTCGGAACTGAGTTTTGCCTTGGCTCCATTATATAGATCTATGTATTCGGCAATATCATCGGCAACTGCGTTAGTTTCATTTACCCCATCTTCGAACACCGCCAACGTCGCCCCCAGCGCCCGGGCCGCCAGCCGCCAGTCCCCGAGCGCGGCGGCAACGCTGCCCGTCGCCATAACCGTGAGGGCGATATGCCAGGTACGGCCGGTCCCCTGAATAATAGCCGCAGCTTCCTTCAAGAGAGCCAGGGCACGGTCCAGCCGATTACGCCGGCAAGCGACATAGGCCACGTGGCGAGTAAGTACACCTACGCGGCCCCGGTCGCCAAGAGCCTCGAACAAGGCTACAGCCTGTTGGAAGGAGCCTTCGGCCAGCGCATACTCGCCAGTCGTGTAGTGTACTAATCCATATGCGAAAAGTGCTAGCCCGAGATTGAAGTGGAAGCCGATTTCCTGCGACAACGCGACAGCCTCGTCGAGGTGGGCACACGCCTGCGCGAGATCGCCCACGTTGAGCGCGTGCACTCCGAGCTCTCGCAGCATGTACGCGGTGTACCACTTGTCACCGAGTTCTTTGTACAGTGCAAGGCTCTCGAGGTCACGTGCCCGCGCACTGGCCATATCTCCGAGTACGTAGTCCATGCTTGCCACCACTTCAAGTCCATGGGCTAGTCCCCACTTGTCGTCAAGCGCGCGTAAGGTATCGACAGCCTGGGCCGCCATCTCCCTGGTAGACAGATCGGACAAATTAGCCGTCACCCTGCATAGAACCAGCAGGGAGTAGGCGTACAGACGTGTCTCGCCCGACACGCTGAATATTCCGACACTCTCTTCGAGAGCATTGCGTGCGGTATCGATGTCGCCACGTTCTTCGGCCAGCATACCTAACGCGTAGAGCGCTCTGCCGCGGACACTTGACCTATCAGTATCGTCTACACTGGCAATGACATCGTGCAACCACCGCCAACCCTCGGCAAAGTGTCCCTTGTGCTCCCAATACCACCCCAACGCCCCCGCCAACCTCAGCCCCACACCCGCATCGCCCACATCCGACAGCGACCACGACAGCGCCGCTCGGATGTTGTCCAGGTCGGCGTCGAGGCGGGCCATCCACGGGTCGCGGGCGGCGCTTGTGAGGTGGGGTTCGGCGGCTTCCGCGAGGTCGGTCATGAGGAGGGCGTGGCGGCGGCGCATCTCGGCTTCCTCGCCCGCCGCGCGCAGGCGCTCGAGGCCGTACTCGCGCAGGGTTTCGAGCATCAGCAGGCGGTTCTCCCCGCCCGGGCCCGACTCCTCCTTGAGCAGGCTCTTGTCTACCAGCGAGGCGATCAGGTCCAGCGCGTCGCGGCCCGCCCGAGCGCCGGAGGGGTCGTCGTCCTCGGCCATGCGCTCGGCGGCCGACAGGCTGCACCCACCTACGAACACCGACAGCCGTCGGAACAGACGGGCCTCCGTCTCGTCCAGCAGGTCGTAGCTCCAGTCGATAGCGCCTCGCAGGGTGCGCTGACGGGCCGGGACGTTGTCGGCACCGCCCACCAGCAGCTTCAGCCGGTCGTCCAGCCGCTCGAGGATGCCCCGGGGTGTGAGCACGCGCGCCCGCGCGGCGGCAAGCTCGATGGCCAGCGGCAGGCCGTCCAACCGGCGCACTATCTCCGCGACCACAGGCGCGGTCTGCTCGTCCAGCGTGAAGTCGTGGCGCACCAGCCGAACGCGCTGCAAGAACAGGTCTACCGCCTCCCACTCGGCCAGACTCTCAGGCGTGACCTTCACCTCCTTGCCCGGCAGGAGCATGGGCGGCACTCGGTACACCTGCTCGCCGTACACGTGCAGGGCCACCCGGCTGCTCACCATCACCTGCACGTTGGGACATACAGAAAGCAGGTCCGCCACGGCCGTGCCCGCCCCCACGATCTGCTCGAAGTTGTCCAGCACCAGCAGCATGTCCTTCCCATCGAGGAAGTCGCGCAGGGCGTCCATGGGAGGCTGGTTGGCCGTCAGCTTGAGGTTGAGGGTCGTGGCGACGGCCGAGGGAACGAGAGCGTAATCCGTAACCGAAGCCAGCGGCACGAAGAATATCCCGTCCTCGTAGCTGTGGCGGCGCGCCGTATCTTCCTCGCCGGGTGCAGCGTCCAGCAGCATGTGCGCTACTTCCAGCGAGAGGCGGGTCTTGCCGATACCGGGAGGGCCGAGCAGGGTGAGCAGGCGCACGTCGGGCCTTGCCAGCATGGAGGCCACCCGGTCTACCTCCCCCTCCCGCCCCACGAAGGAGGTCAACTGCAGCGGCAGGTTGGAGGGCGGACGCACCCGCACCACCCACGGCGCATCGGGCGGCGCATCGTCGTCGGTGTCGAGGTCGGTGGTGGCAAACAGCACGAAGGCTGTGCGCTGGTCCGGGGGCACGGAGAACAGGTCGGCCAGCGTCTCGGCCTGGGCACGCGAGGGGCGTACGGCCCCTGCCTCGAACGACTCTACGGGCGGGGCGGCCGGATCGAGGCGGCGGGCAAGCTCTGCGGGGGAGAGGCCCATGCCCTCCCTCTGCCGCCTCAGCCACGCGCTGAACGCGCTCGCCGCGGCCGGCTCAGCTGCCGTCTTTACTTGTGTGCGCGTCTGCGTTTGCTTGCCCATCGTTCCGTGCCGCTCCGTAGCCCGAGCTGTAGACCGGTTAGCTCGCGGCGTCCGTGCGGTGGTGGGACGGCAGTGGTGGCGGGTGGTTGTGGCGAGAGGATGTCTGTGGGGTGATATCGGGAGGTGGGGGCACGGGCCGCGGCGATAGCGCTAATCGCTGCCGGGTCTGCAGTCCAGTATATCGCAATTCTGACTACACGCAATAGGGCCAGGGAAGGAGAAGAAAGGTCCCCCAGAAGGATTAATCCGATTGGATTTAATCTTTTCATCTGATGCCGCCCCGCGTGCGCGCCGCTACGATACGTTCACCGGGAAGGGAAAAGGGAAGCAGCGACGAAACACCCGCCCCCACCGGAACGGCCGGTAGTCCGAGCATTGCTCTACGGAGCGCACGCTATCCTGGCGCCGGGGCCTGCGCCCCACCAGCCCTCTCGCGTGACTGCCGCCGGTGGACCTGAGGTGACCGGGTCCGCGACACCGCACCAGACTTACGCCGCAACGCCGCTTCCGTGAGATGGACGCATTTTCCGGGCACCTGTCTCATTAGTGGGTTCTCCCTGAGGGAGGGGGAATAAGGAGGAACTGAGATGAAGCGCAATACCAGCCTTCCGTGGCTCGCGGCGGTTGCTATGTGTGTGGCGGTACTCACCGCTACCCCGGCCGCTGCCGGCACGGTCAACGATTACCCCGAGGACGCACTCAAGTTTGCCCACGTGGCAGCCTTCCGGTACGCGGGCGACCAGCCGGTCGACCTGCTCGCCGAGGTCGTAGACATCGAGGGCGCCCCGGTGGAAGGGGCCACCGTCACGGTGGATATCAACACCGGGCGCTCGGCCCAGGCCCTCAGGGTGCAACTGGAGGACCAGGGCAAAGGCCTCTACAGGGCCTGCGATGCCGCTTTCCTCGAAGGTGCTACCGACATCGATGTTTACGAGTTCACCGCCACCATGGGCCGCATGCACCCGGCTGTTGAGAAGGTCAAGAGCGATCGCGGCAACCTTTGCGGCGCAGGCGAGCCTCTGATCCATATCGCCTCCGTTCAGGCTGCCAAGCTTGACGGCCCGGGCCAGCCCCTCAGCGTGGTCGTCGAGCTGGTGGACGACGGCGGCAACCCCGTGACGGGCGCCGACGTGATGGTCCAGGTGACCGACACGCGCAACCAGATCGAGAGCCCCCTGGCCGAGGCGAGCGGCGGCCGCTACGCCGACTGCAGCCTGGCGACCTTCGACACGGAGGGCGCCGGCCAGATCGGGATCATGGTGTACGCATCGGCCCAGGGGTACAGGTCGGCCTCGGCATGGGCCGAAAACACCGTAGGGTACCTCTGCGCTAACCCCGCGCAGGACGACACTACTGACGCGGACGGCGCTGTTGCCGACGACGGTCCCGCCACGCATGACGGCACCGCTGCCGACAATTACCCTGGCGCTCTTGGCAACCCCAGGGCAAGGAGGACAAGGTAATGAAACGCACGCTGACACTCTTGGCAGCCGCCCTCGCGCTGCTGCCGGCGGTGGCGGTGGGCGGGGGAGCGGCGGCGCAAGCCGCCGCCCCTCCTCCCGATACCGGTACCGACGCACCGTGGGTCTTTACGACCAACTTTGAAGACGGCTACTCGAGCGACCTGTGGAGGGCAGGCGGCGACGCCACCGAGGCTCAGTCGCTCGACCAGGCAACCGGCGACGACGCCTGCAGGACCGCAGTGGCCGGCGGGTACGGGGCCTTGCGCAGCTACGACCCCGGCGTCACCCGCAAAGCGCCCGTGGCCGGGGCCGAGAAGCCTCTCCCCGTGGCAACCTGGGCCCAGGCCCGCTTCCCCGTCTCCAGCGACGTGCCAGTGGACGTCAAGGTGACGTGGAGCGCTCGCAACGTGAAAGACTGCGAGAACTGCGCGGCCGCAGCCTACATCAACGGCAGCCCCGCGACCGCCGGAGACGACTTCGACGTCGTGGGCGAGCTTGGGCACGGCTGGCAGGAGTTCAGCCAGGAGGCGCGGCTCGACCTGGTCGACGGCAACGGCCTGTTCGTGGCCCTCGGCTGGATGGGCGGCAACGCCACCATCGGCCTCGACTGCATCACCGTCCGGGTGATGCCCGTGCAGACCGGCTCCGATACCCGATCTACCCCTACCCCTCAGCCCATGGCCGGGGAACGGGCCGCCCCCCCTGAAGGAGACACGAGCGCCGACTCGGCCCCGAACAACTTCTTCTACAACTTCGAGACCGGGCTTTCGCCCTGGGGCTTCGGCGGCGAGGCTGCTTACGGCTCGCTGCAGCAGCAGTACGGCGAAAACGGCTGCGCGAACCTGGACGGCAAGGCGTTCGCCTCGATCAGCAACATGGCCGGGCCATATGCCGGCAGCGACCCGCTCGACTACGACGTGATCCCCGTACCGCGACCGCGTAATCCCGCGCTCTACATGATGGCCCCGTTCCGCGCATCCGGCGGTCCTATCACCTACGTCGAAATGGACTGGTTCTCGAAGAGCGTGGAAGGGTGCGAGGACTGCGCGCCGCTGGTGTACGTGGGCGAGGATCCCAACCCTCCCGCCACCGGCTTCAAGCGCCTTAGCCGCGGGTTCGCGGCGGAGTGGGCTAACAACCACTTCCTGATCGACCTCAACGTCGAGCCTGGCGCCAGGATCTACGTCGGCCTTGGCTGGCAGGCGCCCGACACCGACCCGGTATTGCAGGGGCGCAACGTAGGCATCGACTGCCTGGCGGTGCGCATCTACCAACCCCACAACTAATAACCTCACACGGGCCGGGGAGATGAATCCCGCACTTCATCCCCCGGCCCCCTTGCAGGGCGGGGTAGCCCCCTCCTTGCTCCCCGGGCGAGCGCGGTCCGCACCCGCGCAAACCTGTAATCGGGGCAGAACGTGGTAGCGCATCACGTTCTGCCCCGATTGCGCTTCCCCTCTACACCCCGTACAGCAGCCGCTCGCGGTTGAACAGCCGCAGACCGATTACCACGCAGACGGCCGCCGCTACGAGGCTGCCCGCCACGGCGAATACGAACGCCACCTCGGGCACCGGCGCGCCCGTCGC
>DASTEB010000311.1:0-2632 GCA_035710025.1 Chloroflexia bacterium | reverse complement strand
AAAGCGGGTACGGGGAAACTCGTCGTGGGTTCGAATCCCACCCTCTCCGCCAAAGTGGACACCCGGTTGGGTGCCCACTTTTGTTTTGCCTTGTTTCTCCGTTATGCGCCCATCTCGCCGTTGTCCAGCGGACGGTGCTTCACCCACAGGCTGTCGGCCAGCCGTGCGGGGTCATAGCCCGCGCCGAAGCGCTCGAAGTACTGGCATATGCGCAGCACGTCCCTCCCGAATATCGCCCGGGCGTAAGGGTTGACGTCGGGGTCGACCACCTGCGGGAAGTCTATCAACGTGATGTCGCCGTCGAGGTAGAGGATGTTGTGCGCCGAGAGGTCGCCGTGCACGCGGCTGTGCTCCAGCATCAGCTCGACGTTGTGCAGCACCCGCTCGAACAGCGTGCGCGCCTCGCCCTTCGATAGCGACACCGAGGCGAGCGTCGGCGCGGGCCAGTCGGCGTCGCCAACGAACTCCATGAGGATGGCGTTCTCGTTCGAGGCGAAGATCCGGGG
Source organism: Chloroflexia bacterium (assembly GCA_035710025.1). Classification (GTDB taxonomy): domain Bacteria; phylum Chloroflexota; class Chloroflexia; order QHBQ01; family JADMIH01; genus JADMIH01. Next base: position 2,126 of record DASTEB010000311.1, on the reverse strand, counting down.
CACGTCGGCGCCCGCGTCGTGCAGGGTCTCCAGCGCGCTGACCTCGTTGGACAACCAGTTCATGTGCCGCAGGTCCTGACCGAAGCGCGTCTTCTTCGCCATGGCGAGGGCCTCACGCCTGTTACGGATGCGCTTGCCGTCGTCGCCCAGCACCGTGCGCCCCATCCTGTAGAGCGAGTCGTTGCGCAGGTTGCGGAACATGCGCGGGCGGTACAGCTTGGCCGCGAGCAGCTCGACGCCCATCTGCGGCCCTGCCGTGCAGCAGTAGACCGTGGCCTCCTTGCCGCCCTTGACGGGCTTGAGCACGTCGGTGATGTAGTGGTCCTCGTAGAAGCTGCTCAGGTAGAGCACGATCCACTCGCGCTCGTGGCGCGACACGTTGAACTTCTCGGCCGACTTCGAGCCAAACGACGGGTCGAAGCCCTGCCGAGCATCGTCGCGCTGCTCGACCAGCCGGGCGACGACCTCGGCGCGGGATGTCCGGGCGCGCCTCCTCGGCCTGGCTACGGGTTGGTATTCCTCTTCGTACTGTGCGAGTTCGTCCTGGTAATTCCATTTGTAACGCATAGGTTAGGGTTGTTCTCCTGTCGGTAACTGCTAAAGCGGCACGTTGGCCGGTGTGCGGTGGGCAAAAAGTAAGGCCGCGGACCTTCCACGGTCCACAGCCCTGCTGCTTTACCCGGCGCACCACGGCCGGAGGGACAACCCTGGCGCGGGCGCGAAAAAAGCTGTGGGCCTCAGGGGGCGCTCACAGCCGGATTGTGTTGTATTGAGGGTCGGGTGGTCGGACTACTAGCCGAGCCACCACCCGAACACGAGAGCGCCCTTCCCGAATGGCGGAAGGTCGTTATTGGCGGCAGTGCGGAGTATGATCTTAGCCATCCGGCCGGCTCCTTTCGCGGGGCGTGTTCACGTCCCGCCACGTTGTCGTGTTCGCGCCCAGTATATCACCCGCTCCCGGCAGCGTACATCGGTCTGCGGTCGTATCAATTTCACACAAAGGCGTAAAGGCCGCAAAGATTAAGACGAAACCACAGAGTCGCAGAGAGCGCAGAGATAACGCAGAGATTATGATGTGGATTGGCACTCAAGTCAGCACGGTTACCATACTCCAATAGAATCTCTGCGTTCCTTCGTTATCTCTGCGTCTCTGCGGTTCAAAACAATAAAACCTTTGCGGCCTTTGCGCCTTTGTGTGAAAACATACGGCGCTCGCTTGACACCGGTATGCGCGATTGGGTAAGATTAAGGGCCGTGCTAGACGGGGAACTAGCGGTGCCCTGTACCCGCAATCCGCTACAGCGGGGTTGAATTCCCTTTCGAGGTCCGGCATTGTGGGACTGCGTCTGCTAAGAGGTGTTGACGATCGGGTCCTGCGCGGCGAGAACCTGCGAACCCCGTCAGGTCCGGAAGGAAGCAGCGGTAAGTAGTCATTCTCGGGTGCCGCAGGGTCGCCTGATCCGAGCCGGCTGACAGCCGAAAGCCGGAATGCTGCGATCGACAGAGGGTGCACGGTGCACTCATTCTCCCCCTATGGGGAGCCAGACAGAGCAGGTTGCCGCCGGCGGCCTGCTTGTTTGATTTAACCCTCGTATATAATGTTACCCATGCAACGCGACGACCGTACCATCCAGGCAGTGCTGTTCGATCTTGACGGCACGCTCATAGACTCGATCGACCACATCGTGGACTGCTGGCAGTACGCCGTGCGCACCGTGCTGGGCTACGAGATTACGCGTGAGGAGGTGCTGCCCACCATCGGCAGGCACCTGCTAACCTGCTTCGAGGAGATAGCGCCCGGCCGCTCGGAGGAGCTTTACGACGTGTACCGCGAGTACGAAGCCGCCGCGCACGACAGCCGCATCAAGCTGGTGCCCGGCACCCGCGAAGCGCTCATCGGCCTGAAGCAGATGCAGGTGCGTGTGGGCCTCGTCACATCGAAGGGGCTGGAGATCGCCAACCGCGGGCTGGGCCTGTTCAACCTCGGCGGCTATTTCGATACGCTGGTCACGCGGGAGGACACCGAGCGCCACAAGCCCTACCCCGACCCGCTGCTAGTAGGCGCGCAGCGGCTGGGCGTCGCGCCCGAGCGCACGATATACGTGGGCGACTCGTCGGTCGACGTG
>DASTEB010000310.1:0-2902 GCA_035710025.1 Chloroflexia bacterium | reverse complement strand
ACCACTACGATGGCGTAGGCGGTGTTGCGCACGACGGACTGCGCGGTCGCCTCGGCCACGCCGTAGTCGCGCACCAGCATATCGAGCACCACCTTGCCGATGGACGCCGTGAACAGGTGGTCGCGGTTGCGCGGCAGCAGGCCCTGCAGGTTCGTCCAGAAGGGCGCGTACAGCACCGCCGCCAGCCCAACCGAAAGCACCGCGCCGATGGCGAGCGCGCTGAGGGCGTCGGTCGAGGAGCGCATGGGGCGCTCTTCCTCCTCGTCGGGGTCGACTGCAACGCCGGGCGTCGGCCTGTGGGCACGGTCGCGCCAGATGGCGGCTGCGGCCACGGGCACAAGTAGGATTGGCACGAACTTGGTGAGCGCGCCCGCCGCGAGCGCGGGCAGCACGGCGGTGCGCCAACCCAGCGCCAGCGCGTACAGCCCGGCGAGCACGAACATTGCCACGACGGCGTCGTTGTGCCCGTTGCCCGGCACCTCAAATAGCACGAGCGGGTTCCACGCGAAGAAGAGCGTGCCGCGCAGCGCCCAGTCGGGCCGCACCGCCCGCAGGATGCCGTAGGTCAGCGCGACGCTGATGCCGTAGGCTACGCCGACCAGCAGCTTGAACATAATGAGGTTGAACCACAGGCTGTCGCCGCCCGGCAGGCTCGCCCCCGCCGCGAGCGCCTCCCACATCGGACCGTACGGCGAGGGATCGCCGCGCCACGCCACGTATGGCTGGAAGGGGTCGCCCGCTATGCTGTTGGGCAGCGTGGTGAAGGGGTTGTAGCCGTAATGGGTGGTGAGGCGGGCGCGGAAGATCTGGTCGAACAGGTCGGCCGCGCCCACCGGGTACATGAAGATGAGGTTGATGGCGAAGAAGGCTGCCCACCCGCAGATGAGGAACAGAGCGACCCAACGGAAGGTGCGCGTGACGCGGTCGGCGGGAGGGCACAGCCGGAAGGCGAGGTAGTAGCACGCGAACAGCACGAGCCAGGTGAGGCCCCAGGCGTTGGCCGACTGGGCGGTGCGCCCGTTGATCTTGGCGAGGTCGAGCAAGGGGGTGGCGTAGTGCTCGCTTAGCTGGTAGGGGTGCACGAAGCCAAGGTAGTAGGCCGCGCCCGAGATGCCGCCCAGCACCACGATGCCCGCGAGAAGGAGCCACGGCTCGCGCAGCGCCGTTGTGCGGAGCGAGATGGCCCCGTCGCCCTCGGGCGCGGGCCGGGTGCGGCCGGGCATCTGCGCCTCGGCCGTAGGGTCGATGGCCGGGCGGGCGCCGTCGTCTTCGCGTGTCACTATGGTGGTCATAGTCCCTCCGATTATAAGCTACGCGGCGGGGTACGTCATGCGTTGTGGGCAGAAGGCAGAAGGCAGAAGGCAGAAGGCAGTGGTCAGTGGTCAGTGGTCCGTGAGTGTGCCCTGCAGCCCGGCACGGTGCAGCCGGCATGGTTGTTGGCAAAAGGGGCGCAACGTGCACCCACGTGTCCCTCGCTTTCACGCCTGCGTGGTGCCTGGTGGGGCATGTTGGGGGACATGGTAGCCTGTAGAAGAAGAAGAAGAATCACTCTATTTAAGGGAGTACTTAAGTACAGTGTTACTAACTTCTTCTGCAGGCCATATACGCCCCCCAATTTTGCCTAACATGCCTAACTTCACCCGTTTGTCCCACGCTACAGGCATGGTGCAGGGGTGGTAGCCGTGGTCGCCGTCCACCCGGGGGCGTGAGGCGGCACACCTTAGCTCCGCAACTGTGCCGGCCGCTATGCCAGTCGCATCTCGGAGGGGTCCACTTGCCCTTGCATTTGAGGTCTTCCCATCCCTGGCATGGCTGCAAGGGGGATAGTAGGCATAACTGGGGAAGTTAGGGGCGTGTAGAGGCTGCAGAAGAAGAGGCTTCTCACTTCTTCATCACTGCCCCCAACGTTGGGATTTCTCTGCTAGGGCGTTCTGCGGACCCCGCACCGAGCGGAATCCTTACCTCACTGCACGGGCAGGCCCGGCTCGGCAGGCTCGGGTGGGGCGGCGGTCATGGGCGGCATCAGCGGCAGGCGCACGGTGAACGTGGACCCTTCGTTCTCCCTGCTCTCGACCGACACGGTGCCGCCGTGCTGCTCCACCACCTGCATCACGCTGGCCAGGCCGATGCCCGTGCCGCTGATGCTGCCGGTGACGTTTGCCGCCCGGCGGAACCACCCGAACACGTAGGGCAGGTCGCGCTCGGGTATGCCGATGCCCTGGTCGCGCACCGTCAGCACGGCGCACAACCCCGCCTCGGGCGTCTCCTCCACGCCTATGCGCACCCACACCTCGCCGCCCTTCGGGCTGTACTTGACCGCGTTCGAGATCAGGTTGTCCAGCACCCTCTGCAGGCGCACCGGGTCCCACAGCCCCGCAAGCTCGGGCACGTCCGACTCGACGTGCAGTGTGTGGTGCTCCAGCGACGGGCGGTGCTCGGCGGCCACCTGCTTCGCCAGCGCCACCAGGTCGGTGCGCCGCCGCAACAGCTCGATCTGCTGCCCGGCCTGCCCCCGCCCGAAATCGAGCAGCTCGCTTATCATCGCGTTCATGCGCGCCGCCGCGCTGTCGATCCTGTTCAGCGCGGCCCCTATCGGGCTTGCCGGGTGGGTCTGCTCCTGCCCCGCGCCGTTACCCTCCATCCCGACGATGCGCTTCAGCAGCTTGACCGAGCCGCTGACCGGCACGACCGTGTTTCGCAGGTCGTGCGACACCACCGACATCAGCACCTCGTGCGCCCGCACCGCCCGCTGCGCCTCCTCTTCGGCGCGGCGGCGCTCGGCTACCTCTTTCTCAAGCTCGCGGTAGGCCGCCTGCAGCTCGCCCGTGCGCTCCTGCACCCGCTGCTCCAGCGTCTCGTTCAGCTGCCTGACCTCTTCCTCGGCACGCTTGCGCTCGGCCAC
>DASTEB010000309.1:0-4091 GCA_035710025.1 Chloroflexia bacterium | reverse complement strand
ATGGTCTTCTGCGCATAGTGGTTCAGCCAGGCGTGCGAGGCGTCCAGCCGCGCCAGCAGTCGCCCGGCCCGCGCCGCGTGCTCTTTCTCGCGGGAGGTTACCCTGGCCGAGGTCAGCACGAACACCAGCACTATAGTGCCCATGGCCACCCAGCCGATGTATTCATTCGCCGTGGAAGGGGTCAGCAGATAGTACCACGAGGTCTGCCCTTTGCTCGTCACCGTGACCACAGTCAGGCGCTGGATGGACGCGACTGCCATCAACGCAAGAGCGGTTACCCACACCACCGCGCCCGTGACCTGGCTCCACTTGAGGTCGAAGTAGAACAGGGCGACGTAGGGCAAGAGCGCGAACAGGAACACGTTCAGCGACCTGCCGTCGAAGCCGAACATCGCGGCCGCGGCCGCGGTCAGCGCGAACCTCGCGCCCATGAGCACGAGCCCGGCCTTCCGAGGCGGCGTTTCACCGTAGAGAAGGTAGTCCAGCCGGTCGAGCAGCAACAACCCGACAAGCGTGCCCGCCAGGAGCGCATCTGCCCCCCATGAGCCGCAGGCGTCGCAGTTGCCCTGAAGCAGCATCAGGAGCGCGGTCACATACACGCCGGTTGAGACCAGCGTGAAGGGCCGGGGCGCGAGCCACACCTTCCACCCGCGCTCGCGCCGCGCGGCACGCTCTGCGCCCGCAACGGCGTCGCGCGTGATGCCGCTCCCCAATATATCGCTCGCGGGCCGCGTGTGAGCCATGCTCCGAGCATAGCACACCGGCTCCCCTGCCTCAATGGGCCGGAAGATAGAAATGTCGAGCCGCCGGTAGCCGAAGGTCATGTGACTTCCGGCTATCTTCCTGTGCCGCGGTAGGCCGCCCGCCGCTAAAGAATCGCACTTCCGGCGGCCTGCCGTTGTGTCTTCCGGCACATCTCGGCGGGCGGTCCGCGCCTGTATGCTCTTGCCGTCCGGCCGCCGGGGAACGGCCCCGGTAGGCCGAGAGAAATCACAACACCAAAAAGAGGAGATGAAAACAGATGAAAAGGCAAGTAAGGATAGCGGCAGCGTTCGTGGTCCCGGTGCTGTTGGCCGGGGCGTTCCTCTCGGGTAGCCCTGCGCTCGCGCAGACGCCGGCCCAGGGGGCAAGGGCGGAGATCAAGGACGCCCAGGGCAATATGGTCGGCACGGCGGTCTTCTCGTCGGCAGCCTCGGGCGTGAAGCTCGAGGTACAGGTGCAGGGGTTCGCCACCGCCGCGGCGGGCGAGCACGGTATCCACGTCCACGCGGTGGGCAAGTGCGAGCCGGACGCCTTCACCACCGCGGGCGGCCACTTCAACCCCACCGGCAAGAAGCACGGCCTGAACAGCCCTGAAGGCGCCCACGCGGGCGACATGCCCAATCTGGTGCTCGACGGGCAGGGCAACTCTACCTATGAGACCACCCTGGCCGGAATCAGCCTGGACGGCGGCGCCAACAGCCTGTTCGATGCCGACGGCAGCGCCGTAGTGATCCACGCAGGCCCCGACGACCTCGTGAGCGACCCGGCCGGCAACAGCGGGGCGCGCGTTGCGTGCGGCGTGGTATCGGCATACGCGCTTCCGGTTGTGGGAATGCCCAGCACGGGTGGTCCCGAGGACTGGAGCTTGATCACATGGGTGGTCCTGCTTGTTGCGCTCGGACTGGGCGTGGCCGGCAGAGGCGTAGCGGCGCGGGCCGGGAGGTAACTAAGGATGACTTCGACATTCACACGAGTGGCAGGCCTTGCGGGCCTGGTGGGCAGCATAGTGCTGGCAGCTTTGATGGTTGCACCGGCGCTGATCCCTGACAACGACTTCCTCCAGGCGCCGTTCTACGGCGGCGGCGCCGTACTCCTGGCTGTGTTCGCGGCGGGCCTGTACCGGGCCGGCACGGAGCGGCTGGGCATCATGGGTAAGGTAGGGCTGGGCGCAGCGCTGGCGGCTTTCCTTTCCCTGGCGACCATAGCGGCGTTCGATGTGTTCACCCGGCTCGGCTGGGGCAACTACGAGTGGCTCTGGCCGGTGCTGGTCACCTCGGCGGGCGTGATGTTCGCGGGCCTCGCGATCTACTCCGCAGGCGCGACCGCGGCCGGGGCAATCCCCGCGTGGGCCGGTATCCCACTCGCCATTGGCGGCGCGGCGTTCGTGGCTCTCTTGATCGCGGCCGTCGTCGTGGGCGACAGGGCAGTTGACGCTGCGAGCGAGGTATTCAGTACGGCGGCGATAGCCTCCATGGTGCTGGTAGCCGCTGCCGTCGCGGCGCTCGGGCTGATGCTCGCGCTGGGGCGCATACCCGGCACGTCCGAGTCCCCGCGTACGCTCCCCAGCCCGTCGATGTGACTGGCTGTCGCGGTGGTCGTCGGTGCGGCGGCTATGCTCCTCGCGGGCATGGCCGCCGCGACCACATCCACGACCGCGCGGGAGAACCCTGCGCCTGGCCCGGCGCCGTCCGGGCCGGTGCGGCAGGGCAGCGGCCGGCCTATCGTGGTGGATACCGACATGGCCCCCGAAGACGCGGCGGCGGTCCTGTACCTGCTCCAGCGCGACGACGTGTCCGTGAAGGCGATCACCGTCGTCGGCACGGGCGAGGTCCACTGCGGGCCGGGCGTGCGCAATGCGCGGGGCTTGCTCGCCCTGGCGGGCCACGTGCAGGTGCCGGTGGCGTGCGGCAGGGAGAACCCTTTCGACGGCGGCCACAGCTTCCCGGAGGATTGGCGGCGAGGCTCCGACACGCTGCAAGGCGTGGCTCTCCCTGCGGGTAACGGCACAGACCCCGGCGTGAGCGCGCCCGAGCTGATCGCCGAACTGGCCGAGCAGTACAGCGGCAAGCTTGAACTGATCGCGCTTGGTCCGCTGACCAACCTGGCAGATGCACTGCAGTCCGGTACCGACCTATCGGGTGACCTGCACGCGATCTACGCCATGGGTGGGGCGGTGGAGGTGGCGGGAAACGTCGCGGAGGCTCCGACCGCCGAGTGGAACTTCTACGCGGACCCACGCGCCGCCTCGATCGTCGTAACGTCCGATCTGCCGTTGACGCTGGTCCCGCTCGACGCGACCAACTACGTACCGGTCGATGCGGCGTTCGTGGACAGACTGGGGCGCGAGAAAGCCACGCCGCAGGCCGACTTCGTGTACCGGCTGCTCAAGGCGAGCGATGGGCTGATCGCGGAGGGAGGCTACTGCTTCTGGGATACGTTTTCCGCTGCGCTGATGACCGACAACAGCCTGGGCACGTTCCGCGACATCCCCCTGCAGGTAGTGGAGGGCGGCCCCGAGAGCGGCCGAACGGCCCCCAACCCGGGCGGCAAGACCACCCGCGTAGCCGTCACTGCCGACCCCGACCGTTTCAAGCAGGCGTTGATCGACGCGCTGAACGCACACGGGCGATAGCGCCTCGCTGAGGACAATAACGAAGGGGAGCATGTGCTGCTCCCCTTCTGCCTTCTGCGCACCCCGCTTCGCTCATGCCTACTGCACCGCCTCGGTGAACACCACCAGCCTGCGGTCGTAGTTCTGCTGGGTGCGGTTGTAGTTGCCGTTGCACGTGATCAGGTTGAGCCGGACGGAGTTGGACCTGCCGAATATCTCTTGCAGCGGGCAGTTATTCCATACGCACACCTGCTGCTTCGTCACCACGAAGGCGCGGTCAATGCCCTTGTCGTCGCGCACGTACACGCGGTCGCCCGGCTTTAGCTCGTGCAGGTAGTAGAAGATAGCCTCTTTCACCCCGAACCAGTCGAGGTGGCCGTCTATCACTGCGTTGCCGGTCCTGCCCGGCACGGTGCCAGGCTGGAACCACGCGGCGTTGAACGGGTCCTTGGGGATGTCCATGTTGTTGTCTTTGTCCACGCCGACGTGCTCGATCGGGGCGACCACGGCCAGCGCGGGGATCGACAGGTAGGCGGGCAGGCTCGGCGTGCCCTTGACGTGCTTCTGCGGGCCCGCATCCTCGCCGCCGTAGCGCCACTGGTAGTAGTGCTGGCCGATGTTGCCCATCTGCACCTGCCACCCGGCGGGCAGGCCCGGCGCGTAGGTCAGCACGCGGCGCTCGAACGCCTGGATCAGCACGTCCTGCATCTTGCCCTCG
>DASTEB010000308.1:0-17665 GCA_035710025.1 Chloroflexia bacterium | reverse complement strand
TGCCGTTCGTGGTCGCCGTGGCGAGTGTGTTGTTCTGGGCGTCCTTCAAGTTGAACGTCCAGCCGGCCTCGAAGCCCGGCGGTACGGTGACCTTCTGCACCTGTGCCCTGGCAGGCAACACCACGTTCAGTGAGTGGCTGTCCTCGTCCCAGATGTCGTTGGGGAAGCCTTGGGGGTGGTAGTGTACGGTAGCGGTATTCACCAGCGGGTCGGGAGCGCCCACCGGCACCGTGTAACTGTAAGTGAAGCTGCAGCTCTCACCCGGGGCAAGCGGGCTGCACGCCGCAGGAGGTACCACGCCCGGCACCAGCGAGTCAACAAAGCTGTCCCCAATCAGGGCGGGCGAGTCGGCCGAAGAGGTGTTGATGATGGTGACGTTGTAGAGGGCGGGTCCGCCCACCAGCACGTCCGTCGGGCCTGTCTTGGTGAGATCCACCGACGGCTGGAACAGGTTGGTGCTGTGGCTATCCGAGCCGGAAGCCACTACTTCACTGAGGCCAGGGTACTTGCACGAAACACTGACTGTATTGACGAACGGGTCGGGATCACCGGGCTGTACGGTGTAGTTCGGGACGAACGCCATGGTATACCCGGCGCCCAGCAGCACTTGAGCCGAGAACCCGATGGTCGGGTCATCGATCGAGCACTCGAGGTTTGGCGCACCCGCGGGCCCGCTCAAGCTGGTGTTGTCCAGCGTGATCGCGTACCCAATAGGGTCGCCGATCTTGCCGAGCATGTCACCCGTCTTGTCCAACGTTACGCTCGGCTGGTAGGTGTTGGTGAACGTGCAACTGAACATCTGGCCGTCGTCGGCAGGCAGGCTCACTGTGAAGGCGCAGCCAACGCCGCCGTCGCTGGTCCAGCCGGGCTGGGAGGTCTCGACGATGGTGTAGCTGCCGGAGTAGAGGTCGTAGTTGAAGTCGAGGAACCCGGCTCCCGTGGTGGTCGCCGTGGCGACCGGGGTGCCGTCCTTGTTCAGGGTAAAGGCCCAGTTGGCCTCGAACCCGGCAGGAACCGTCATCTTCTGTACCCGTGCCTTAGCAGGATACTTCACGTCCACGGTCCAGGTGTCGTCGTCCCAGATATCGTTGGGGAAGCCTTGGGGGTGGTAGTGTACGGTAGCGGTGTTGACCAGCGGGTCGGGGTCGGTCATCAGTACCGTGTAACTGTAAGTGAAGCTGCAGCTCTCACCCGGGGCAAGCGGGCTGCACGCCGCAGGAGGTACCACGCCCGGCACCAGCGAGTCAACGAAGCTGTCCCCAATCAGGGCAGGCGAGTCGGCCGAGGAGGTGTTCTCGATGGTGACGTTGTAGGTAACGGTATCGTTCACCACGGCGTACGCCGGGCCGGTCTTGGTTAGTTTCACCGACGGCTGGAATAGGTTGGTAGAGTGGCTGTCCGAAGCAGAAGCAACTACCTGGTTCAAGTCGGGATACGTGCAGGACACGCTCGCGTTGTTGACGAACGGGTCGCTTGCACCTTGAGGGATCGGGAAGTCGGACAGGTTCCACGTTTGGCTCTGATTGGCTCCCAGAGACACGTTGGACGTCCACCCAAGTATCGAATCCTCGACCGAGCACTGGAGGGCCGGCACACCGGCCGGTCCGCCGGACGGGCTGGTGTTGTTCAGGGTGATGCTGTAGTTGACGAGGTCACCGATCTTGCTTAGCGCATCGCCTGTTTTGTCCAGCGTCACGCTCGGCTGGTAGGTGTTGGTGAACGTGCAGCTAAATATCTGGTCGGCATCAGCAGGCAGGTTCACCGTGAAGGCGCAGCCAACGCCGCCGTCGCTAGACCAGCCGGGCTGGCTCGTCTCGACGATGGTGTAGTCGCCGGAGTAGAGGTCGTAGTTGAAGTCGAGGAACCCTGCGCCCGTGGTGGTTGCCGTCGCCACCGTGACGCCGCCCTTCTTCAGATCGAACGTCCAGCCGTCCTCGAACCCGGCAGGCACCGAGACCTTCTTCACCTGTGCCCTGGCAGGTACCAGGCTGTTGGTGAAGGCACAGACTACGGTCTCGCCGGGCTGGACGCTGATGTTGTTCACCGGGCTGCCGTTGCTGCACGAAGCCCCGGTGAGGTTCCAGCCGTACGGTACGGTCTCGGCCGCAACGTATCCTGAGCCAGGCTTGATGGCGCCGCTGTCATACGGCGTAGTCAAGTCGGCCAGTTGGAAGGCTGCGTTGAGCGCGGAAGGCCCGCCGGTCAGGGTGAAGTCAAACAGCTGGGCATGCCCGGCCGGGTCGGTCACCTTGTCGATGATGATGCGGCCGCGCTGCGTGTTGGTGAATGTGCAGTTGACGATCTCGCCCGGATCCAGGGCGATAGTGGAGCCGGGGGTATAGGCCACACCGTCACATATGGAGCCGGTCAGATCCCATCCGGCCGGTACAGTCTCGGCAACCGAGTAGTTGCCGGGCACCAGCCAGCCGCTGTCGTTGCTCTGGCCGTCGGCCAGCGAGAACGGCGTGTAGCCGCTTCCGGTGGTCGTGAAGCCAAACGACTGGGGAGCGCCGGCCGGCTCGGTCACCTTGTTCACGATGATCTTGGCCCGCTGCGTGTTGGTGAACACGCACTCGAACGGCGGGTTGGGATCGCGCGGCAGATCTACGGTAAACGAGCAGCCGGTTGAGCCGGTCTGGTCGAAGCCGGGTTTGGCGACCTCGACGACGGTGTAGTTACCTTCGCCGAGCTGCACGCCGAAGTCAACGAACCCGGCGCCCGTCGTGGTCGCCGTGGCGATCTGGACGCCGTCCTTCAGCAGGTTGAACACCCAGCCCGCTTCGGAGCCGGCAGGATCGCTGACCTTCCGCACCTTAGCCGAAGCAGCAATCACCGGGTTGTCGAAGGTGACGCTGCCCGCGCAGGACGGAAGGGTGAGGGATACAGGCTTGTCGGGCTGCGTGGTCCACCCGGCAGGGGCGGTCTCGGACACGGTGTATGTGCCCGGCATCAGGCCGCTGACGACGACCGACTTGGCGACCTCGCCTGCCGAGAAGGTGATGCTGGCGGTCGCGACCACGTTGTCCGACGCGTCCTTGACGGTGAAGTCGAACGTGGCAGTCTCGCTGCCCTGCAGCACGTTGGTGATGTTCTTGTTGATCGTGAGGTCTACGGTAGCGTTGGCCGACAGCGTGACGTCCGCCTCGGCGGTGGCCGCGAAGCCGTCGGAGCCGGTCAGGTTAGCCACGTCGTGCAGGTTGCCGCTGCTGATTATCGGCCCGCTGACGTACACCGTCTTGTTGAAGGTCACCGTGCCGCTGCCCGACTGCGACGCCGAGGTCCACGACACGGGACCGACAGTATGGGTCCCTGCGACGTAGCCGCCGTCGAACGCGCCGGTCGCGCCGCTGAACGAATCGACCGAGAAGGTGAAGCCCGTCCCGGTTATCGTTTCAACGTCGTTGATGATCGCGGTCTGGTTCTGCTCGGGGCCGGTGAACTGCACGACAGCCGAAGCGGTTGCCGTGGTGTTGCCCGGCACCGGAACGCCGGTCACAAGGTCGGTGTAGGTGGCTGTAGCTATGTCGTTCAGGTCGGTCGTGCCGTCAGGTACCGTCACCTGGTGTGTGAGTACGAGGAAGCTGGCTGTGTTGGCAGGCACGTTGACCGGCCCTGAACTAGCCGTATTGAGCGGAGTCATGCCCGAGTAAATGACGTCGGTCACGTCTACCGTGATCACACGCGCTGCCGGGTTGGTGGCGTAGACGTGGGTGAGCACGGTGATAGGCCCGCCCGGCACGGCAGGCAGCCTCTCCCAGCTAACGGTGATCGCCACCGGGGCCGAGCTCGGCTGTCCGGTGTCGCATGTGTTCTCAAAGCTCAGGGTCGCCGGGCTAGGGCTCTTCGTGATGTTCCACATATGGTCGCTGCCCTGCACGGCGGTCATGTCCTTGTCGAGTTCCTGGGGCATGATCTCGTTCACCGGCAGGCTGAGGCGCTTCTGGCCGATGCCCGTCGAGGTAAGGGATTGGTTCCACAGGTTGGACTGCAAGGACGACCCGGAGAAGTTGTGCGCGCCCAGCGCGAGGCGCTGGTAGTAGTCGTACACACAGGTAGCATCGTCGGGCTGGTTCTCGATGGTCACCAGCCTATAGATGGTCTGGTCCGCACCGCCCACACCGCCGCCCGGAAGAGTGATTATCTGCGGCTCCCACGAGGCAGCCGGGCAGCCGGGGTCAGACAGGGCGGTGTTGAGTGTCAGGAACGCGCCTGCATCTGAGCCGATGACATCCCAGCCGGTCCCTGTACCGGCGCCGTTCTTGTGGTCGCCGGCGACCACAAAGCTGTACGACTCGGCCGCACCGCTGTTATTGGTGACAGTGACGCGGTGGGGAACCAGGTCAAGCTCGTTCCAGCCTTTGCCGAGGTTGCCTGTGGTATAGGCGGCGTCGGGACAGATGTACTTCCCGTCGCCGTTGGGCAACATAATGCTGCCGTCATTCCGGCAGCCCTCCAGAGTGAAGTTGATTTGCACTGGGTCTCCGGCTGCTAATGCGGAGCCGGAGAATAGGGTAAGCAGTAACAACAGAGCCGCCGCTAATCCTGGCCAGCGCCTACTGCTGCGTGACATTGAAGTCGCTCCTTTCGTCATGCTCTCCCGGGTCGGGACGTGCTGTCCTGTGTCCCGTCGGTCCGGTGAATGCTCCTGGTTCACCATTGCTTGCTCGCGCTTGCTCGCCGTTGAGTTCCTCCAGCGCTCAGCAGTGAGTCGTACTTGCGGTGCCCACGACCTGGGCGGAACGGTTCAAACGTGCAAGAACTGCACGCTCCCTCCAGGCGTGCCATCGCTGCGCGTCCACCTTCATTCTAGGGGCAGTGTAAGCGCGCTGTTAACGCTCTTCTGATTGGACTTGCGTAATCAATTCCTTCGGCTCCAGGCTAGTCCATTTGGATTAGGGTCGCTCACAATTACGGGGCAGGCGCACGTCCACCAGTTGCGCACACGCGTTTCGTCCGTCCGAGTGTAGGCAGGAGTCCCGGCCCAATCTATGATGAAAGGTGACGGATGCAGTGGTGCAGCAAGTGAAGGGGGGCTCCCATGCAAGCCGCGAGCGACCTGCTGGTGCAGTTGAAGAGGCTTGGCATCGAAGACGGGGACCAGCTTTTGAAAGCGGGCAGCACAAACCTGGACCGCCACGGCCTGGCCGAAGCGCTTGGCGTTGATGTCGGGCAAGTGATTCAGCTGGTGAACAGGGCCGATCTGCTGCGCGTGCACGGGCTGGACGACGCGGGCATCGCCGTGCTCGCGCGGGCAGGCGTGAGAAGCCTGCCCGCCCTTGCCCGCTGTGACCCCGACAGTCTGTGCGTCCGGCTGTCGAAATTGAACGGTGCGAGCGCCGGGGTAACGCCCGATCCCCAATGCGTCGCGCTGTGGGTCGCCGAGGCGTCGCGGCTCCCCCGGATGGTTTGGGAATAGCGCTGATAGTTCCTTGATTTTGTGGGTAGCTAATAGGGATATGTCGCTTTTGCCCTTGCCTCACCACGTTGGCCCCGGACTCCCCCCTTAGAGATCGCTCGGTCACCACCCTTTCACCGGATATCTACCTATTCCTCCTCATTCCGCAACCCCCGGGGGCTAACATTACCGTAGGAGCCTTTGGCTCCGGTGCTTTCGTATTTACTATCAGGTCGCCGGGGTCCTCGAATTTCGAGCAGTCGCAGCCGTACCCGGCAGAGAGGCTGTTCCTCATGGGTACCGTTGTCCAACCGGCCGGCCGCCCCGGCGCCGGCCCAGTCGTCGCTCAGGGCGCTGAGGCGCCCGCCTACGCGTCGCGGCAGAGCAACTTGCTCGTTACCGCGGGGCGGATACTGCTTTCTATTCTCAAGTGGCTGTTGATCGCCGTGCTGGCCCTCTTTTCCGCGGCGCTCATTGTAGTGTCGCTGGTGTGGGGGCCAACCCACTGGGCCCTTGCGCTCGTGCTCGTCGCCATGTGGGGGCTTGTTTTGGGCCTGTTCGCACTGGCCCCTGGGCGCATAGGCCGGGGGTGGACACAGGTCGCGGTCGCCGCGGGCTTCCTGCTGGTCGGGCTGTTCACGATAGTGGTGTCGCAGGCGTCGTCATATACCCCCGCCATCGTTGACGCGCAGGGCAAGCCGGTGCCCGGCAGCATTGCCTCGCTCGAGAAGGTGCGGCTCAACGGCACCGACCAGTGGCTCAGCATCAGGGGCGCGAGCACGGACAACCCGGTGCTGTTGTGGCTGGCCGGCGGGCCGGGCGGCAGCCAGATCTCGACGGTCAGGTACCACCTGGGCGCGCTCGAAGAACGGTTCGTGGTGGTCAACTGGGAGCAGCCGGGCGCGGGCAAATCGTACCACGCCGTGCCGCATTCCGACCTCACCACCGAGCGATACATCTCCGACGGGCTTGCCCTCGTGCGCTACCTGCGCGAGCGGTTCGGCGAGGACAAAGTGTATCTCGTAGGCGAGTCGTGGGGCAGCGCGCTCGGCGTCTGGATGGTGCAGCGCGAGCCTGGGATGTTTCACGCGCTGGTAGGCACGGGGCAGATGGTCGATTTCCTGGAGACCGAGCTTGCCGACTACCGCTGGGCCTTGCAGCAGGCCGAGGCTCGCGGAGACACAAAGAAGGTCGCCGATCTGAAGGCCCAGGGGCCGCCGCCTTATTCGGACGGCGCCGTCATGAAGCAGGCAACCTACCTGCTGGACGGGTTCGCCTACATGAACTCCAACCCCGCCATCAACAGCGACGGCTGGGATACGTTCCAGGACCTGCTCAGCCCCGATTACGGCCTGTACGACAAGGTGAACTGGGCGCGGGGTGTACTGGACAGCGGCAACGTCATTTTCCCGCAGCTATGGGCAGCCGACGTGGACCTCAGGCAAGAGGCCCAGCGCCTGCAGGTGCCCGTGTACTTCCTCATCGGCCGCCACGACGTGAACGCGCCGCCCGCGTTGACCGAGGAGTATTACGCGCTGCTCGACGCCCCACGCAAGGAGCTTATCTGGTTCGAGCGCTCGGGGCACAACCCCTGGGTCACCGAGGCTGACAGGTTCGCCGACGTGGTCGTAAACAGGGTGCTGGCCGAGAACAGGTAGGGACTTCCCTTTCAGCCGCAGCGGAAGGTGTAGCGTAGGCATGAGACTCACGAGAACGCTTGCGGGCCTGGCGGTGGCGGGGTTGAGCGGGCTGCTCTTCCTGCTGGCCTTCCCGCCTTACAACCTGTGGCCGCTGGCTTTCGTTGCTTTCGTGCCGGCCATCCTGGCGCAGCACCGCATCGTCCCGCGCCGGTGGTCGGGCCTGGCTTACGGGGTGGGCTTCGGCGCTTACTGGTGGGCTGTGTACGGGCCGATGTTCTCGGGCGCCGTGTGGTTCATGGAGTGGTCCTGGCCCGTGGTGGGGGCCATCGCGGCGCTGATGACGATGGGCAACCGCGCCTTCCACGAGCGCACGGGCTACCGCTGGTTCGTGCTGGAGGGCGCTGTCGGCTGGGTAGGTATCGAGGCGATCCGCGGCCTCCTGCCCGTGATCGGCACCGGCGGCTTCGTCGCGTATACCCTCTGGTCACAGCACTGGGCCATACAGCCCGTCTCGATCTTCAGCATCTACGGCTTGAGCCTGGTGATCATGCTGGTCAACTACGCCCTCGCGCTGGGCGCAATAGCGCTCGTGGACAGGAGGTCGGTCCGGTCGGGTGACGTGCCCGCGCGCTCGTCGCCGGCGCGTAACTGGCTCGCGGGTGTGGCGGTCGTTGCGGCGGCCTGGGCGGGCCTCAGCCTGGCGCTGCTCGGGCAGGGAAGCGTTCCCGGCAGCAGCGTGCGCGTTGCCGCGATCCAGCCCACCGGCTCGTCGAGCCTGCTCGCCGTGAAAGAGAGGCTGTTCGCGCAGACCCGAGAGGCGGCGGCGCAGGGCGCGCAACTGATCGTGTGGCCGGAAGGCTCGCTCACCTACGACCCGCGCGTCCGGCAAAGCGAGGAGATACTGGCGCTGGCCCGCGAAACGGGCGCGTACCTGGCCGTGGGCTACGGCGTGGCCGGGCCGCCCATGCGCAACGAGATGACGCTGGTGTCGCCCGAAGGCGAGTTCCTCGGCGCATACGGCAAAGACCACCCGGTCGTGTGGATGGGCGAGGGCAGCAGCACGCGCGGTACGTACCCCGCGTACGCCACCCCGCTGGGCACGATCGGCACAATTATCTGCTACGACCTGAACTTCACCGACACGTCGCGCAGGGTCGCGGCGAACGGCGCGCAGATTATCGCGGCAGGCTCGCACGACTGGGCCTTGCTCGGCCGCACGCAATACACCAACCTGGTCATGCGGGCCGTGGAGAACAGGGTGGCCCTGGTCAAGGCCGACGGCAACTACGACTCTGCCATCATCGACCCGGCAGGGCGGGTCGTCGCGAGCTTCGCCGCGGGCACTCCCACTTCGCACACGCTGGTGGCCGACGTGCCGCTCGGCACGGCAAACTCGCCGCTGATTCGCCTGGGCGACTGGATGGCGTGGGTGTGCCTGGCGGGTTTCGCGGCTTTCGCGGTCGCGGGGCCGGTCAGCGCGAGGCGGGCGAAGGGCGCGGAGAAGCCAGGAGCGCAGGGCGCGCAGGTCGCCGGCGAGCCGGTCGGCGCGAGCTGACTGCCCGCATAAGCTCACACGACGGGACGCCACCGAATCGGACGGGGCGTCCCGTCACTTTGTCTGCTGCGTGGCATGCGCGGCGGGCGAACGCGAGGGCGCGCGTTCGCTGGAAAAGCCACGAAAGTGGGGCCAAATCTTCGTCAGGGCTTCCGATTCTCGGCCCTGCTGCCTATTCCTTATTACACATAGCACTCGAGATTTGAACCCGGTGAGCGCCCGAAGAGCAAACCGGTGACAGGAGGCCTGAAGTGTTGGTAGAGAGCAATTTCGCAGTCCAAACCCCGACATTGTATGTAACTCCACACCTGTTCGGAGACTGGCTGGCCGGACACCTGCTTGACTGCGTGAGCGGCAGGCGGCAGGCACGGCAGGCAAAAGAGGACGCGGCGGTCGTCTCGTTCGCGGCCCGGATCAACGCCTTCGGTCCACTCTCCGGCGCATCGCCTTCGCTTCAGACTCAGATTCTCGAGCAGGTCATGGAGGTAGCGCGGCACATCAATACCCATGGCGAAATCGGCGCAGAATCGGGCTACGGCCGGCGCGTGCTGTACGAGTACCCTGGTCACTGGTCGCTCGCGGCGATTAGCCTGCGGCCCGGGCAGCAAACTGAGCTACACGACCACGGCGGCTGGGGCTGCGCGGTCACCGTGCAGGGCGTCGAGCGCAACCGCATCTTCGCTCACGACGCGCCGGACAACCCGGCTCTGGTCGGCGAGCGCGACTACCCGCGGGGCACCGGCTACGTGTTCGACTCGGTCGAAGTTCACCAGCCGCTCGGCGCCGACCCGAACGGGGTGACGATCGCACTCCACTTCCTGGTCCACGAAGACCACGCCCAGGCACACGCCGAGGTAACGAAGCATCAGCCGGAGGCAGCCTAAGCACCCGAGAACCCGAGCAAACACCCGGACGAGCCAGAACGTCAGTGGCGACGGAAGGGACGGGCCTCTAACTGTAATGGCGCAGGACGCGAAGCCCGCCCCGTCTGGTACCGGGGAAACGCTCAAGGCGGCGGACCTCGACAAGCCGGGCCGCGGGTAGCCTGCTCAGTCCTGAGCGGGGTGCATCCAGGGCGTGTACGTCACGCCGATCAGCAGGCCCTCCGGGCTGAGCACCCGGGCCGTTGTCTGACCCCACGGCTCCTCTTTCGGCCCGGACAATAGGCGGTTTCCGGCGGCCTCCAGCTCGGCTGCCGCGTCGCTGACCGCCGCGGGCGACTCCATGTCCAGCTCAAGCCACGCCTGCGGGACCGGGATATCCGAGGGCCATGCGTCGGTGCCGAAGCACGACTCGGCAGCATCGCTGAGCCTCCACAGCGCGAATGCCTTCACGCCCTCAAGCTCATCGTTGGCCCAGTAGTCGGGCGCGGCTTCCTTTAGCTCGATGCCCAGGTCTTCGCCCCAGAACTTCCGGCTGGAATCGAGGTCGCGAACAATGGGTCCGAACCCGGCCACGAAATTCACTTTCATCCATCCCTCCTGTACTCTTTGGTGAGCCGTCTCTCAGCCGGCAGGAGCTAGAAAGCAATCCTCTCAAGCAAGCGCTGCACGAACCAAAGCACCAGGGGCAGCAGCACCGCCGTGAGCACCCACCGGGCGGTCTCAGGCTCCCACGGCCAGGTGCGTATCTTCTCCAGCACGCCTCGCTCGGCAACCAGACTGCTTATGGCGCTCTCGAGCTTGGGCATATCGTCCAGGTCGCCCTTGCCGACGCCCTCGTGCAGTCGAGCCGTAATAGCGTCAAGCTGACGACCGTTCTGGTCCAGCCGCTCCTGCTTCTCCCGAAGCAGCAGATCGTGCAATCCACGCAGGGGCTGGACGAAAGCCACCAGCGCGACGCCTGAAAACACGAGCACTACGACGATCGACGGAACATTCAGCGGAAGGCCCGCGGGGTCGGCAGCAAACCAGACGTAAGCCCCCGCCATGTTGAGCACGCCTCCTCGTGCCGTCAGGCGGGAGAATTCGTAGAGCGGACCTCGCCTGAACAGGTCGAATCGCGTGTGCTCGGCGTAGATGTGGCTGACCATGCGCAATTGGTGCACGGTCTGGTGCAGCACCGCGCCCACGACGCCCCACAACATGAGGTAGAAGATGGTATCCAGAACGGCCGAGTACCCCGGAAGAAACATTTCCCGGCCCGTCCAGTATTCCCGCGGGGTCGCAAAGAGGAGGCCGAAAGCAGCCCAGGCCACGCCCGCGAGGCTCGCGAGCAGCGAAGCTCGCCAGGAGCTACGGGTCAACTGGTAGCGCAGCCTGGGATAATCGCCTCCATCTCTGAGCAACGGCCTGAATGTATCAAGTACGCGACCGGCAAAGCGGCTCAAATAGTGCGAACCTGCCATCGCGTAGACGATAAGCCCTACGATCACCAGGTGGAACAGGGAGAACGTGCCGGCCGGATAGATACCGTCAAGCCACTTCACCACTGTATAGAGCGCGTACAGCACGACCAGGAGGCTCGTGTAGAAGCCCCAGGCGGGCAGCGGCAACCGCTCGACCCAGTCCATCAGGCGGCTGAGCCAGGACGGAGCATATGGGCGACGTGCGTCTATTGTCGTCAGCTCTACCGCGTCTGGCTCCGTAACTGCAGCTAGCCGGTCTGCCATGCGCACTTCTCCAGCTTAGATCAAGTTCCGTTACCCCGTCCCCTGGCAAGGCGTGTAACGGGAGTCTATTAAACCGGCCGCGAACCGTCAAGAAGTCCTGGGGCCGCCGAGAGGGCTTCCCACGTCGTGAGCGCGTGACACCCCAGCCAGGCGGCACGGCAGCGCCCGAACCGCCGCGCTGCCCCGGTCTAGAACGCCAGCCGCGAAACGTACTCGCGCTCTTCGGGGCCGAACCAGGGAGGCTCGCCCGCGGCGGCGTTGTCGCGCATACGTTCAGGGCTTGAGGTCGCGGGGATTGCGACGTGGCAGCGCGGGTCGGAGAGGATCCACTTGAGGAGCGCCTGCGGCCAGGTCCGCACGCCGAACGGCTCGAGCGGCGCCAAGCGGTCGGCCGACGGCGCGCGGCGCAACAGCTCGCCCTCGGCGAACGGGCGCATAACCACCACGCCAAGTCCGAGCTCGGCAGCCAGCGGCAGGATCTCGCGCTCGACCTCGCGCTGGCGCGGGTTGTACGGCACCTGCACCGTGTCGATCCGGCCCGAGCGCATCAGCGCGGCGAGGTCTCCAAAGGCAGCGGGGCTGTAGTGCGTGGCCCCGACTGCGCGCACGCGGCCCACCTCGCGCATTTCCTCCAGCAGGGCCAACTGCTCTCGCGTGGCGACCAGATTGTGCACCTGGTACAGGTCAACCCACCCACCGAAGTATCCGAGGGCGCGCTCCACCTGCCGCCGTCCCTCCTCGCGGCCGGGGGTCCACACCTTGGTCGCAACAATCGCCTGGTCGCGCCTCCCCTCCAACGCCAGCCCCAGCACGCGCTCGGCCTCGCCGTACATGGGCGACGAATCGAACAAGTCGGCCCCGGCGTCCAGCGCGGCATCGACCACCATGCGGCGGGCGCCCTCCTCGGCCTCGCCTCGCACGTCGAAAGTCTGCCACGTGCCCATGCCCACCACCGGCACCTCTATGCCGGAACGACCCAGTACCCTGCGCTCCATGTTCACCTCTCCCTATTGCAGTCCGCCCTCACGTCGTGCCGCCCGTCAATTCGTCCAGCCGCCGCAGCACCACACGCTCCAGCCCGGCCGGGTACTCGATGCCGTGCTCTTCGGCAAGGGGCGGCGCGACCTGCCGGTAGTATGCCACGAGCGCCCGCGCCGCCTCGACCATCGCCCCGCGCTCGAGCGGCGTGACCGTCGCCTCGAGTAGCCGTAGTTCCTCCGACGGAAGGATGCCCTCCACGCCGGAGTAGGCAGTGTGCTCGGTGGCGAAGTCCTGCCGCAGGCGGGCCAGCTTGAGGCACTTCATGCGCATCTCGTTCAGCGCGCCGTACGCCGACCACAATTTTCCGCGGTGTATCGTGCGGACGAAGTACGATAGGTTGTCCCAGAACCACAGCACCTCGTGGCGCAGCGTCTTGCGCTGGTCATCCTCGGCCGGGTGGTACGGCGGGAAAGTCTTCCCCTCCAGCAGTCCCTTCTTGTCCACCAGCACCCTGTGCGGGCCTCCGTGGATGTGGTCGAAGCCGCTCTCGCGGGCCAGGGCAAGCTCGCCCTCCACCCCATCCTCGAAGGTGAACAGCACCATATCGAAGCCGAACTCGTTGAAGTCCTCCAGGAAGACAGGGCGGCCCAGGCGGCGCATGAAGTCGTTTCGGTCCGCGAAGAAGCCGTCGTACCCCTCGTCGGTCGTAATGGCGTAGATATCGAGGTCGGAGTAGGCGTCGGCCGTGCCGCGGGCGAACGAGCCGCCGAGGAACGCAGCGGCCACGCGGTCGTCGGCCTCGCACGCCTCCGCGAAACGCCGGAGAACGGCCTGCTGTTCGGCCGTGGGCTGGATTGAACTGCCGATCATGTTGCCCTCCTTTCGGGGCGGCTAGATCACTTGCGCGTGGGTACGACGTATGGACCCCTCGCCGCTTTTGCGTTCCAGAGGTGCCCAGCCGGTTGGCCGGCTATCCACCAATGAGCGTGAGACTTTGCGAGGCGAATTGCAGCGCCTGCTCAACACTCATCCCCGACCCTCTTGCCCACTCCTGCTGCCAGGTATCTTCATCTACTCTGGCACGGGCGCTTTCACGATAACGTTCGGACTCCATCCGAGCAGCTACGGGGTGCAGGAAATGATGTGCTTCGTAATGGGCCTCCACTGCCGACAGGAGTACGGCCGCTCGCGCAGGTTGGCCGAGGCAGGCCATTAGCCAGCCGAGGGCGCCTAACGCCACGAGCGAGTAGCGAAGGCTTCCAAGGTCTCTGACCATCTCTAATGCCGTGGTGAGCACGTCGACTGCACGCGAGGTGTCACCGAGACGCAGTGCGACCCCGCCGACTGCTGCCATGGTGTTTACCATACCATGCTTGTCGGCACATTCTCTGAACAGGCCCAGGCTCTTCTCGTAAAGCTCCGCCGCCGCCTCCAGGTCGCCCTCTAACTGTGCAAGCTGCCCCAAGTCCGCCACGGTTGCAGCCGCTTCGTGCTTGGTGCCCATCTCCCAATGCAAAGCCAGGCTTTCCTGAAAGAGGGAGCGTGCCTCGGCATACTCGCCCTGGCGCAAGGCGATCAAACCCAGGCCTCGAAGTTGCAGTGCCAGAACCCACATGCCCCCTGTCTCGCGGGCCAGCTGTATGGCCTCTTCGAGCAGTGCCCTGTGTCTTCCGTACCCCACATGATAGTCACTTGCTCCCGCATCCTCCAGTGCCAACATGATGTTTGATAGAACGGGAAGCGCAAGACTCAACCCTAACTTGTCTCCTGCGGCTCGAAAGACTGCCACTGTTTCCAGCTGGATTGCGTGCGCCATCTGCGGCTGACCCTGCTGTAGAGTCGCCATGCCCAATATGTGCAGCGCATGCCCCAACCCCCTCTTGTCCCCCACCTCACGCCATATTGACACGCTCTCTTCGATGAACGGTCGCACCTCTGGGTCGCCCTGAAGCCAGGCAAGCACGCCAGCGGACCACAGCGCTCTGGCGCGCGCCGCGTTGCGCGGCTCTGTTCCTCGCATCGTCACGATTGCCTTTGCCCAGCGCAAGCCTTCCGTGTAGTGGCTGCGCTGCGTCCAGAACCAACGCAGCGCGCCTACCAGTCGCAACCCTATCTCGGCGGCCTTACTTTCCAACGCCCAAGTGAGCGCAGCCCGTATATTGTCATGCTCCATGTCTAGCTTGTTCAGCCAGGCTATCTGCTCCGGCCCCAGCAGCCTGGGCTCCACTTCCTCCAGCAGGCCGAGAACATATAGGGCGTGGCGCTCCTGGATGACCTCCGCCTCTGCGTTCTCTCGCAACCGTTCAAAAGCGTACTCGGTAATCGTCTCAAGCATCGTGAAACGTGGCTCTCTAGCCAGGCCTTGCTTCTCGCGAGATCCTTCACTTACACCGACGAGGCTCTTGTCAATCAAGGATTGCAGGGCACTCAGGGTATCTGTTGTTGCCAGGTCTCCTTCTGTGTCGTAAAGTGCCTGTACTGCCTCGACCGTGGAGCCGCCCACGAATACGGCCAGTTTCCTGAAGAGATTCTGCTCCCGTTCGTTTAGCAGATCGTAGCTCCACTCAATGGTGCCGCGAAGAGTGCGCTGCCGCTCCGGCAGATCGCGAGCGCCGCCCGTAAGTAGATCAAGTCTGCGCCCCAGCCTTGCGAGCACAGCTTCGGGCGGGAAAAGTCCACTTCGTGCTGCCGCAAGCTCAATCGCCAGGGGCAGTCCCTCCAGCCGAGTGCATATGGACGCTACAGACTGGGCGTTCCCTGGCGTGAGGGTGAAGTCGGGCTGCACTGCGCGGGCACGCTCGACGAAGAGTCTAACAGACGGGTTTTCGGCCAGACTTTGCAGGTCCTCCGTCTGCGCGACATCGGGGAGCGCGAGCGGCTGCACAGGAAAGCGCTTCTCGCCCCGTACGTGCAGTGCTTCCCGGCTGGTGGTCAGCACCTTAAGCCAGGGACTTGGTTCCATCAACCACATAATTAACTGTGCAGCATCGAGCACCTGTTCGAAGTTGTCAAGCACCAGCAGCATCCGCCTACCCTGTACGTACTGGCGAAGCTGCTCCCCAATCTCCAGGCCTCCAAACTCCCTCAACCCGAGCGTCTGCGCTATCGTCGGAAGCACCAGATCAGGATCGCTGACGTGAGCCAGTTCCACTAGATAGACGCCATCGTCGAACTGCCCCACCAGCCCCAAAGCCACCTGCAGAGCCAACCGCGTCTTGCCGATTCCGGGCGACCCTGTGAGGGTGAGCAGTCGGGTGCTAGGCTGATTGAGCTGGTTCTGGACCGCTGCAACGTCTGTGTCACGCCCTACGAGCGGGGTGAGCGGAGTGGGCAGATTCGTGCGGTGCGCGTAGGTATTACGCCAGGGAGCGCGCAAGGTAGCGTCGTCATGTCGGGTCGCGCTAGCGTCCGAGGGAAGTTGGGCCACAGGTCGCCCTGCGCGAGCAAAGACCAGGAACGCTTCGCGCTCATCATCGGGTAAGCGGAGGAAATCGGCCAGCATGCCGGCCATCTGGCTGGAAGGACGGCGCTGGCCTGCCTCAATCTTCACCAGCATGATGTGCGAGATGCTGAGAGCTTGCGCAAGCTCGTGCTGGGTCAGACCTAACTCATTGCGGCGCTGCTTCAGCCAGCCACCGAAAGTTATGCCGTCGTCCGTTGTTTGCTCAGCCATTGCGGTCAGCCGTCTCTCCGCTCAAATAGGCAGCAGTGCCTTCTGACCGAGTATAGCATTTCAGTATAAGATTTGTATGAATCAATTCTGCCCGGGCTGCGCCATAATGGTACCAAAGCCGCACCCAGCGAGCGACCAAGGACCGAAGCCATCCACTAAAGAGGGCGCTGTGAGCACATACCGGCATCTACGACGTACAGACCTGTTCCTGGTCAGGGTGTGGGTGGAAGATACCGCCGGTGACGAGGAAGACGCCGGAGCGCGTTCGGACGGCAGTGCAGAGGTCGCATGGTGTGGCAGGATACAGCGAGTTGTGGACGGGGAGGCGCATGAATTCAGTGGCTTGCAAGGACTTGTGGACTCGCTAATGGCGATGCTCTCACATAGCGAAGGGAGGTAAGATCATGAAGATTAAGGTGACAACTCGGGTTTGGTCGATGATCCTGGGTTTTGGGCTGGCGGTGGGAATCATCGGGCCGGTGGGGGCGCAATCTGTGGACCCTGCTCCGGCCACTGCCCAGGCGAGCGATCCGGTAGCGGTGGTGGACGCTTTCCACGCTGCGGGCGACGATATCGAAGCCGCGCTGTCGCTTCTCACCGATGACGTGGTGATCGAGCTTCTGCCGCCGCCCCCTAACACACCCGGTATATGGAAAGGGAAGGCAGAAGCTCGAGCCTTCATCCAGTGGCGGATCGCGACTAACCAGAAACGCATGCGCGCCGGTGATGCCCAGGTGACCGCCGACGCTGGGAGATACACGGTCACCGGGAACGTGGGCGTCGCTTCTGATCTCTTCACGAAGCTGGGACTTGGGACTGTGGGGCACACGTTCAAGGCGGAAGTCGAGGACGGTAAGCTCAAGTACTATAGTGGGAAACTTGCGCCCGAAGAGCAGCAAAGAGTGGCCGAGGCCCTGCGGCTAGCCAGTCAGCCTGCAGGCATGCCGAGGACCGGCGGTCCCCAACTTCTTCCCCTGACTATCGCCATCGGCATCATCGTTCTCACCGCCGGCGCTGCGCTCCGTAAGCGACACGCCTGATGCCCGGCTAAGACCTGACGACGGCATCGGACGCCGCCCTCCATAACCTGACAAAGTAACGTAACCCACAGTTCAACGGGCACATGTGAGTGCGGCTTTCGTGGGCCACGGTGGATCATGCTCTCAAAAACCCGCCCTACTTCCAACCGAATGGGAGCTTCGGTCTCAGTTCCAGCACAGTACTGTTGGTGGAGACGGCCGCTTCACCTGCAAGACTGTGGAAGTGGACAACAGGAAGTCAATTCGATCGGTGCGTGCCTGCACGCACTAATGCAACTACCAACTAAAGGAGATTACGATGAACTTGTCAACAGTAAGGGCTGCCAGGCCCAGGATCTTCTTGGCAATAGCAGGCGCGTTTCTCGCCCTGCTCGCAGCCACCGCGGCGCCGGCCTCCGCCGATGCGCCGGTCATCACCAACGAAGTAATCAACCTGCCAAACCCCGTCCCATTCGGGGTCACTTGCCCCACCTTCAACGTGTTGGCGACTATGACGGTGGAGCGCCAAAACATCACCTTCTACGAGAACGGCAGCCCCGTACGCCAGATAAGGCACGTACAGATCGCGGGCACACTATACAACCCCTCGACCGGATACTCCGTGCCGTTCGATGGCGCTTTCACTCGCACCGAAGATTTCGTGGCTCAGACGGCCACCTATTCCGGCAGGCATGTGCGGGTCATGATGCCGGGACAGGGCGTGTTGGCTCTGGACGTCGGGGAGAGGCTCATAGACGTCTCGGTCAATCCCCCGGAGCTGATCTTCCAGG
>DASTEB010000307.1:0-5622 GCA_035710025.1 Chloroflexia bacterium | reverse complement strand
GGCCAGGGGTCGCGCTTCCTAACGCTCGCGCCTATCGCGGCCGCCGCCCCCACGACAAGCAGCGCGCCGAGCACGGGGTCCATCGCGGGCTTGTAGGGCAGGTTCTCGACCCACACTTCATCGCCCCTGTAGTTGAACATCAGCAGCGCGTTCTTCGCGTTGTTCAGCAATATCTCGGGCACTGAGCCTTCGACCTGCTGTTCGAGGCCGGAGATTCTCGTGGCGACCCTGTAGAGCAGCTTGTCGGGGTAGTCTACCCCGTAGCGTATCAGCGGCATGCACACCGCCACCGCCAGCACGAGCGCCATGCCCGCACCCACCAGCGCGCGCTTCGCCGCCTGCCTCTCGCGCCGGAAGTACAGCCACCCGGCCCACAGCCCGACGATGAGCAGGCCGACAAACGGCATGGCCCGGAACGACGTATACCCCTGCAGGCCGATGCCCAGGGCAACGCCCGCCGCCAGCAGCGAATTGCGCTCGTCCCGGCGCAGCCCGCGCACGAGGAAGTACAGCGTCCAGGCCGTCGCGCAGTACAGCAGCGGGAAACGCAGACCGTAGCGCGCCAGCAGCACGCCCCAGCTTGCTACCGCCGCGAACAGCGTCGCCACCAGCGCAACGCGCGTGCCGAACACCTCGCGCGCGAGCAAATAGATCCCCGGAAGCGCGAGGAAGCCGATCAGCGACGTGCCGATCTTGAGCGCCATGAAGTCGAGGGGAAGGTTGAACAGCCTGATCAGCAGCACCGTCCACCAGAACTGCCAGGGTTCGCGCCCGGTGTTTTGCTCGAAGAAGATGTACGGAGTGCCTTCGAGCACCTGGTTGATTTCCAGCAGCTTCTCGGCGTGGTCGCTGTTCATCTCCAGCGGGTTCCCGTACAGGTTCACGAACAGGAACGCCGCACCGAGAGCGAGGATGCCCACGAACAGGATGAAAGCCGCTGCATCGGCCCGGCTGTGCATCAGGCGCGAGCGCACCTCGCGCAGCCACGCCGAGGCGCGCCAACGGGCCTGTTCGGAAAACACTCCCCACCAGCACGCCACGCTGATGACCCACATCAACACGCCGGGCAGGGTGTAGCGGTTGCCCCCACTGAGCGCGAAGGTCGCGATGCTGCTCGCCAGCCCTGCGCCTGCGAGCGCCAGGCGCAACGCGGCAGGTCTGCTTACGACCTGCTCCCGCGCCCTTGCCGGCGCTCCTCTTGCCGCAGGAACGCCCGTGGCGACGACCAGGGCAGCGACCACGTAACCGAGCACGCCCCACTGCACCTGCCCCTGCTCGATCGCATATTGCGCGCCGATGGCGACCAGCAGCCCGGCCAGCAGGCTCAGGTAGCGGTACGCGCCCCGCACTCGGGACAGCGCGCCTCGCGCCGCCGTAACAGCGGCGGTGGGGCGTACTTCGGTAAGTTGGGTCTCGCGAGTGACGTTCAAGCCGGTCTCCCGCAGGCATCGAGCCGGGAGAGCCGACACGCCGGCGCTTTGGAATGGCGCAGAGTAGAGCGTTACGCTGCCGCTACGTGGCGGCTGCCCCCACTGATAAAGGCGCTACAAACCGCGCCCTGATATACGAGGGTGTAACGATTATACAACAGCCGGCACCCGCCTGACGCACGCGGCCAGTCTGTGGGCCGAAAGGAGGGTTAGCTGCCCGTGCCCGTGGCTACGAGGTCGCTCGATTCGGGACGGTGGCGCATGTCCTGGTCGAGCAGCATCATGGGGAAGCCGCGCTCGATGGGGTAGACGCGCCCGCAGCCCTCGCACTTGACCGCGTCGCGCATCAACTTCACGTCGCCCCCGCATGCCGGGCAGGCAAGGATGCTCTCCAGGTTTACTTTGCGGGCGGGCGTGCGCTTCTGGCGGCGGGCGCGCGTGATGAGGTCTTTGGCCGCGCGAGGCAGGAATTCGTCGGCCAGAGTGACGGCGGTCCTTTTGGCCGAGGTCACGGGCGACTCGCGTGGGATGACCATGCGCTTGAGGGCGCGGGGATCGGTCAGGTTGAGGGGCGAGCGGTCGCGGATCTCGATATTGATCCTGTCGCGCCACTCGTACTCCATCCAGAACATGTCGGGCAGCGAGCGGTGGAAGCGGGCGTACCAGGGGTTGTGCTCGTACAGGTAGTGGAACAGGTCGCCGAAGATGTTGGGCACGTTCACCTTGGGGTGCAGGATCAGCCTGTCGCCGGTCTTGTTCACGTACCACTTGTGGAACGACCAGTAAAACATGTGCTCGGCAAGCTCGGTGGGCGAGGCGATGAAGCCTGCGCGGGACACGCGCTGTAGCTCCGAGCAGAAGCGCTCGGGGTCGTCCATGTGCTCGATGATGTGCGAGGCGATGACGTAGTCGAACGCCTTGTCCTTGAAGGGGAGGTTATGTCCGTCGGCCACGATGAGGGGCCGGTCGGCGTGGATGGAGCCGCCGCGCTCGGTATCGTCCTCGATATAGCGGTCGCACAGGATATCGGAGCGTGGGTTAGGGTTGTGCCCGCTGCCCACGTCGAGCACAAGATCGTTCGGCCCGATCTTCATAAGGCCATGCCTCTCCTTCGGTTTGTAACCCGGAGATTATCGCACGCGTATTCAAAGGGTGTCAACCCTGGAATGAAACCCAAAGGCGCAAGAGCTCTTATGTTGAAACGCAAAGGCGCCAAGACGCAAAGGTTTCTATTGAACCGCAGAGACGCAGAGGGAACGGAGGAACGCAGAGATTATATTGGGGTATGGTAACCCGGTTAGCCTATGCACCGAGGCCCAGTAAGTACTCTGCGTAATCTCTGCGCACTCTGCGTCTCTGCGGTCTAAACGTTCCGTTACTTGGCGGCCTTTGCGCCTTTGCGTTTCAACACGTAAAATCCGGGCGTGCGGGGGCTGTGTGTTATAATGTCCCTCGCACCCGCTCGGGGGCCAAACGTGGAAAAGCGCAGACGAGGCATAGATTGTGCAACCGCTTGATATCAGGCTCGGCGACGTATACACCTTGCGCAAGCCCCACCCGTGCGGCAGCTACGACTGGAAGGTCGTGCGGGTCGGCGCCGACATAGGGATGCGATGCGCCGGGTGCGACCACCGGGTGCTGCTCCCACGCTCGGAGTTCGAGCGCCGGGTCAAGAAACTCGTGAGCCGAGAGGAAGTCGAAGGGGAGCCGTTCGGCGGCTAAACGCCACCCGAAGGCAGGGTAGACGGCGCGACACCCACCGCCGGGTATCTAGCCTGCCCGCCACGCCACGACAACGCCCCTTCACGCCTGGATACGTAATGATCGAACAGCCAGCAATAGCCGCCGAAGAACAGAGCCGCGCGGGAATACGCGACGTCATACAGAACCGCGACTTCGTCAAGCTGTGGGTGGCGCAGATACTCTCGCAAACCGCCCAGCAGATAGTCAACATGGCTCTGGTGCTGCAGGTAACCGAACTCACAAGTTCCGGCACCGCGGTCTCGGGCATAATCATCTCGTTCACCATCCCGGCCATCCTGTTCGCGGCCATCGCGGGCGTTTTCGTGGAGCGCAACTCCAAGAAGACGATGCTGGTGATCACGAACGTGCTGCGGGGCGTGCTGGTGCTGGCCTACCTCCTCGCCGACCCGGCGTGGGGGCTGGGCGCCGTGCTGCCCATCTTCTACGTCGTGACGCTCCTGTTCTCTTCTGTAAGCCAGTTCTTCAACCCGGCCGAGGCATCTTTGATCCCTCTGCTGGTGAAGCGCAGTCAACTGGTGGCAGCCAATTCGCTGTTCAACTTGACGCTGTCTGCCACGCAGCTTGGCGGGTTCGTAGTGCTCGGCCCGCTGCTGCTAAACACCATATTCCATAATAATTACAACGGCCTTTACATTGTGATTTCGGTGTTGTGCATGCTGGCTGCCCTGAGTACGTGGTTACTGCCCCAGGACAAACCGGAAGACACCGCCGCCGCCCGCCGCAAGAAGGGCGAAAAGGTGAACGTGTCGAACGTGGCAGCAGGTGCGAGCGAGATCGCACGCAGCGGCTTCCGCACCGCGCTGGACGAGCTGGCCGAAGGGTGGGCGTTCATCCGGCGCGACCCGGTCATCATGAACGCCATCCTGTACTGGTCGATCGCCATCGCGGTGTTCATGATGCTTGGTGCTATCGGCCCTCCGTACCTCAAGGTGGCGATGGGAATCGACTCGAGCAAGCTGTTCTACATACTGCTGCCCGGCGGCATCGGCCTCGTGGTCGGGGTTCTAATCATCGGCCGAATAGCCACGCCCGCGAACCGTGAGGCGATGATTAACATCAGCCTGCTCGCGGCGGGCGCGCTGCTGTTGGCGTTCGCAGCGATTTATCCGACACTGACCTGGCTCTTCGCGAACGTGCTCGACAACGCCGCCCCCGAGGTACTGGTGCTGGGCACACTCGGCGTGCTGACGTTCTTCCTGGGCCTGTTCAACAGCTTCATCTCCGTGCCGGCGCAGACGGCTCTGCAGGAGCGCTCGCCCGAGAACGTGAGGGCGCGCGTATTCAGCGCGTTCTTCACTATCTCCAACGCCATATTGATCGTCCCGGTGTTCTTCGCAGGAGCCCTGGCCGACGGCATAGGCTACACGCAGACGATAGTGCTAATCGGCTTCGCAGTGCTGCTGATCGCCGGGTGGGGTTTCTGGCGCAGCCGCCACCGCCGCGCCGCGGCCCGGGACACCGCCAACGGCCACATGAACGGCCACGTCACGGTCGAGGAGGCCGAAGCCGCGCTGACGGCAGCCTCTCCCGCCCCGAGGCCCATCATGGCCCGCGAGATCCAGGAGCACGCCGAGCAGGCCGAGCGGGCCGAGCATGCCGAACGCGCCGAGAAGGCGAGCGGCCCCGGCGACAGGGGGGCGTAGGGTCGCCGCGTGGTCTTGCAGCGAACGGGGTTGAGCACGACGCTCGCCCCGTTTTTGCGTTTGGGGCGCCTCGCGTTACAATGGAGACATGAAAGTACGAGTGTTGCTGTTCGCCTCGTTCCGCGAGGCGGTCGGCGCGTCCGAGCAGACGGTCGAGGTCAAGTCTGGGGCCACGGTGGGCGACGTGTGGTCGCGCGTGGCGGCCGAGCACCCGCGCCTCGCGCCCCACGCGGGCACCGCTGCCTTCGGGATCAACGGCACCTACGCCCGCCCCGGCGAGCGCGTGGCCGAAGGTGACGAGGTCGCCTTCCTCCCGCCCGTGAGCGGGGGCTGAGCACAACCATGCAAGACACCGAGCTGGACCTGTCGCACTGCCTGTTCGAGGTAACGGCCGAGCCGCTGTCGGTCGACGCGCTCGTGCAGGCCGTGCTCACGGAGGGCGACGGGGCAGTGGTTACGTTCGTCGGCACCGTACGCGATAACACCGACGGTCGGCGCGTGCTCGCGCTGGAGTACGAGGCCTACGGCGAGATGGCCGTATCGGAGATGCGCCGCATCGGCGTCGAGATGATGCGCAAGCACGGCCTGCACGGCATCGCCATGCGCCACCGCACCGGCAAGCTGCAAATCGGCGAGATCAGCGTGGTGATCGCCACCTCGTCCTCCCACCGCGCCGAGGCGTTCGCCGCGTGCAGCGAAGCGCTCGACCTTCTCAAAGAGCGCGTACCCGTCTGGAAGAAAGAATACTTCGAGGACGGCGAAGTCTGGGTCGGCCAGGGCGCGGG